>NZ_JAWLDS010000126.1:0-6559 GCF_041686535.1 Aquicoccus sp.
CCTCTCTTGGAAAGGCGCCGGGCAGCTACGTCATGATTCGCTGACCCGCTGCGACCAGGCGTTTCAGCCGATTCTCGGGAAACCCTTCCAAGGCAACCGAATCATTCGTAGCTGCGGGTATCCTCAATCACCTTGCCATCATTGGGCAAGGTGCCTGGGGGCATCAACTCGACCCGGCCCTTGAGCTTGAGCAACTCGTTGGCGGATTTCGCGAAATCCGCCTCGTTCCCGCCGCGGGCTTCGATCTGAACGGTCATCGTATCCACCTCGCCCTCCCGCGCGGCGATTATTCGGGCCTTTATGATCTCGTCATGGCGGGCCACCAGAGCGGCGACCTGTTCGGGTCGCACAAACATGCCTTTGATCTTCGTCGTCTGATCGGCCCGACCCATCCATCCCTTGATACGCATGTTGGTGCGGCCACAAGGGCTTTGTCCTTCCATAACCGCCGAAAGATCGCCAGTTGCAAACCGGATCAGCGGGTAATCCGGATTGAGCGTCGAGACGACCACCTCTCCCACATCGCCCGGAGCGACCGGATTACCTGTTCCGGGCGTCACGATCTCGACGATAACATGTTCATCGACAATCATGCCTTCCAGCGCCTCGGATTCGTAAGCGACGCTGCCCAAATCAGCAGTCCCGTACCCCTGAAGGCACTGAATGCCACGGTCGGCATATTCCTGTCTCAGTGACGGAAACAGCGCCCCTCCACCGACCGCAGCCTTGGAAATCGCCAACTTGAGGCCCATCTCATCGGCCTTGTCGAGGATGATCTTCAGGTAATCGGGCGTGCCGGTATACGCCGTGACGCCAATGTCGTGCGCCGCCTGCGCCTGAAGTTCCGTTTGGCCCGTTCCGGCTGGCAAAACAGCACAGCCGATCGCCCGCGCGCCGGTTTCGAACATCATCCCCGCTGGAGTCAGGTGGTAGGAAAAACAATTCTGCACGATGTCATCGGCACGAATTCCCGCGGCATACATCGCGCGGCCCGAGCGCCACCAGTCGTGACTGATGCCGCCCGGTTCATAGATCGGCCCCGGGCTCTGAAAATAATGCGCCACGTTCGAGACCGGCAAGCCTCCAAAGGGCGCAGCCGCTTTCTGCCGACTGCTCAGTTCGGACTTGCGCAGGACGGGTAGACCCGGCAGTCCGGAAATATCCTTGAGCGGCTCCAAATCATGCTTGGCCAACTGGGCGTTCAGCAATGCAAGCTGATCCGCAGCCCGCTCATCGCCAGAACGGGTTTCCAGAGCGTCGTAAAAAGTACTCATCGCCTGTTCTCCATCGGGAGTGCTCGCCTCTCCTGCTGCCTGCAGACTCCCCGAGCGGGGATCAACTCAGCCACCTCTTGCGGCGTCTATAGGACCGCACCTCACGGAAGCTCTTTCGTCCTTCGTCGGACATTCCGAGGTAGAACTCCTTCACGTCCGGGTTCTCACGCAGATCGTTCGCAACGCCATCCATCACGACCCGGCCGCTTTCCAGAATATATCCATAATGGGCAAAGCGCAGGGCTACGTTTGTGTTCTGTTCTGCCAAGAGAAAGGTGTAGCCTTCCTCCTCGTTGAGCGATTTGACGATGCCGAAGATCTGCTCGACCAACTGCGGTGCCAAGCCCATGCTCGGCTCATCCAGCAGGATGGTCTCGGGTCGGCTCATAAGGGCCCGGCCAAGCGCGATCATCTGCTGCTCACCCCCCGAAGTATAGCCCGCCTGGCTGCGCCGGCGCTCTTTCAGGCGGGGAAAGTAGTCGTATACCATGTTCAGATCTGCATCGATCGCCCCTTTGCCATCCTTGCGCGTATACGCGCCGGTCAGCAGGTTTTCCTCGACGGTAAGGTGCTCGAAGCAATGGCGCCCTTCCATGACCTGGATGACACCCTTGTTGACCAAATCGTTTGGCGTCAAATCCTGAACCCGCTCGCCACGATAAGTGATCGAGCCCTTGGTCACCTCACCGCGTTCCGAATGCAACAGGTTGGACACCGCCTTGAGCGTCGTTGTCTTGCCCGCGCCATTACCACCAAGCAGGGCGGTAATACCCCCCTTGGGCACCTTGAGCGACACACCCTTGAGCACGAGGATCACGTGGTTGTAGATCACCTCGATATTGTTGATCTCAAGAAGAGTCTCGGTCTGCATCTCACTGGCGTCCAGCATGATCCACGCTCCGTTATTGGTTGTTGCGGGCCATTGCATCCGGCAACGGCCCGCAAATCACTCTTTAGTTGCAGCCGGGGGTGATTCCATTTTCTTCGGCATAGGCCATCGAATCGGCTTCAATCAGCGGCTGAACGATTTCCTGGTCAGACTGCATGTAGTCGGTGACCAGCTTCCATTCACCTGCCTTCGCATCCCATTGGCCGATGGCGGCATAACCATTCCCGCCATGGTTCTCGCAAGACACCTTGAACTCTGGACCGAAGCGCGGCAACCCAAGAGACTCCATTTTCTCTTCTGTCATTTCAAGAGCTTCCATCCCGTCGCGCATCATGGCCGGGGTGATCTTGCTCGTGTCATGTATTTCCTGAGCCGTCTTGGCCGCTTCGGCCACCAGCATCGCGGCGTAAAGACCGCGGTTATAGATCGCGGTGCCATGCTGATCACCAGAACCTGCGGCGAGGTCCTTGTCAAAGACATGCTTCTTCAGGTCATCGTAAAGCGGATAGTCATCGCCCAGATTGTGGAAGGTCAGCGCCTTGTAACCATGTGCACCGTCGCCCGCCGGCTTCACATCGTTTTCCGATCCTGACCACCAGATGCCGATGAAATTCTCCATCGGGAAACGGATGTTCACGGCTTCCTGGATCGCGACCTGATTCATCACGCCCCAGCCATACATAATCACGTAGTCCGGGCGCTCGCGGCGGATCTGAAGCCACTGGCTTTTTTGCTCCTGGCCTGGGTGATCCACCGCCTGGAGTGTCAGCTCATACCCATGCTTCTCGGAAAGCTTTTCCAGCGTGCGGATCGGCTCCTTGCCATAGGCAGAGTTGTGGTAAACCAAAGCGATCTTCTTGCCACTGATATCGCCACCTTCCTCTTCAATGATGTGCTTGATCGCGACAGACGCACCATCCCAGTAGTTGGCCGGGAAGTTGAACACCCAGGGAAACACTGCCCCGTTCTTTGCCGATGTCCGCCCCAGGCCCGAAGTCAGCATTGGAATGCCGTCTGCCGTAATCTTCGGGATCAACTGATAGGTGATCCCGGTCGAAAGCGGTTGATAGACCAGCGAGCCGAGATCCTTGGTCGCCTCGTAGCATTCGACGCCCTTCTCGGTATTATAGGCTGTTTCGCATTCGGGAACCTCGATCATCTCGCCGCCAATACCGCCGTCACGCTCATTGAGCAGTGTGAAATAGTCTGCGTATCCATCGGCAAAGGGAATACCACCCGCCGCATATGGCCCCGTTCGGTAGCTAAGTGACGGGAAAACAAGTTCCGCCATGGCCGGCCCCGCAGCCATGACTGCGCCGAGCGCAAGTGTTGCCAGTTTCATTTTCATCGGGTTACTCCTCCCATTGGTTGATTCCGATGTTGTCCGGAGTTTTGCCCCCCCGGAAAGGGTCAGACCCACCCGCAAAATTCAGTGCGGGAAAGGCCAAAGTCTCAGCTTCTCCTTGATGATCCTCCAAAGTTGCGCCAACCCATGCGGTTCGAGGATCAGAAAGGTGATGATCAGTCCGCCCACGATCATGAACTCCAGATGCGCAGCAAGGTCGGTCGGCCATCCCAGCCCCCCAACCAACGTGTTCTTGAGGAACACCGGCAGAAGCACAAGGAACGCCGCCCCGGCAAACGCGCCGAAGATTGACCCCAGGCCACCGATGATAACCATGAAGAGCACGAGGAACGACTTGTTGATGCCAAACACCTCACCGACCTCAACAGCCCCCAGATAAACGCTGAAGAACAGCGCACCGGAAATCCCGATAAAGAACGAGGAGACCGCAAAGGCGCTGAGCTTGGCCTTGAGCGGGTCGACCCCGATGATCTCGGCTGCAATATCCATGTCGCGGATCGCCATCCACTTGCGCCCGATGCTTCCGCGCGTCAGGTTCCGCGCAATCAAGGCAAGGACCGTCAGGAACACGAGACAGAACAGATAGACCGCCCAAGGCTCGGTATTGGATCCCGTCACGGGCACACCGAACAAACTACGTTCTGGCGCGCTGATCTGCCCGGAGGCGGAATAATTATAGGCCCAAGACCACTTGTTGAAAAGCCAGACGAGGAAGAACTGCGCCGCCAGCGTCGCCACCGCCAGATAAAACCCCTTGATCCGCAAGCTTGGCAACCCGAACAGTACGCCGACAATCGCGGTTATGAGCCCCGCCAGGATAACAGAAAAGAAGATATTGATTGGCGGCAGGGCATACTCGACCCCGCCGATCCAGATATCGAGCCCGGTCATGAGCTTGTAACAGGCATAGGCGCCAACTGCCATGAACCCCCCCGTACCAAGGCTGACCTGCCCACAATAGCCGACCAGTAGGTTCAGCCCGATTGCTGCGATGGCATAGATTAGAAAGGGCAGGAAAACCGAGTTGACCCAGTAGTCGTTAAGCACGAAGGGAATGATGGCAAACCCGATAAACAGCACCGCAAAGAAACCGAACCGGTCGAGCTTGATCGGAAAGGTCTGACTATCCTTCGGATAAGAGGTCTTGAAATCACCGGCCTCACGATAAAACATCAGGCGCACTCCCCGTTTGTGTGTTCTTCTTCAAGATGCGTCTTTTTGACGATGTTCGGCCGCTTGGCATAACCGGTCGCTTCGCTATGGCGGATCAGCCAGAAATAGGCCCAAAGCCCCAGCCCGGCCCCAATGGCGGCGAGTATCGCCGCGGTCACCATCTGTGAGGCGCTGGACGGATCGGACGACAGGGCGAGATAGCCAAAGGCCCAAAACCCCGACCAGGCGATGACGTTGAGAATGGCAATCAGCTTGGGCATACCATCACACCCTTTCGATGATCTTTTCGCCGAACAGACCCTGCGGCCGGAAGACGAGGAAGATCAGCGCCAGCACATAAGCGAACCAGTTCTCGGTCGCTCCGCCCACCATCGGTCCGATGATGAATTCGAACAATTTCTCGCCCACTCCGATGATAAGGCCGCCGACAATGGCCCCTGGGATCGAGGTGAACCCTCCCAGCATCAGCACCGGCAGCGCCTTGAGTGCAATCAACGACAGCGAGAACTGCACACCCGATTTGGAGCCCCACATGATCCCGGCAACCAGTGCCACAAAACCAGCCAACGACCAGACCATCACCCAGATGAAATTGAGATTTATGCCAACCGAAAGCGCGGCCTGATGGTCGTCAGCCACAGCGCGCATGGCGCGGCCATGCTTCGAATACTGTGCGAACATCACAAGTGCGATCACCATAAGCACCGCAACGAACGTTGCCCACAGGTCGAGATTGTCGATAAAGAATCCATAGCCCAAAAGATTGAACGTGACCTCGTCTATGGTATCGTTGATCCCCTCTGGCAAACCTACATCGAGTTTCTTGATGTCGCTTCCCCACATGATGTCACCGAACCCCTCAAGGAAATAGGCGAGCCCGATAGTGGCCATGAAAAGGATGATCGGCTCTTGTCCAACGAGATGCCGGAAGATGAAACGGTTCACCAGCCAGGCCAGCAAAACCATAACCGCCATGGTCAACAAGATCGCGGCGAACGCGGGAACATTCCATCCGAAATGGTGGACGGACACACCAGACACCGCCTTGATCAAATGGCTGAATGGCACACGCCCTTCCATGATCCCCACCAGGGTCAGGGCGGCGAAAAGCGCCATCACACCCTGACTGAAATTGAAGATACCGCTTGCCTTGAAAATCAACACGAAGCCCAGGGCGACCAGCGCATAGAGCACGCCAGTCATGAGGCCGTTCATGACGATCTCCATTCCCCAAAGAAGCTGTTCAGGCATGGTGCGCGTCCCCCGGATTGAGTTGTTCTCTCGTGGTTTTATCAGTCATGGGCGATCCCCAGATATGCGTCGATCACCGCCTGGTTGTTGCGCACCTCACCCGGCGTGCCATCGCCGATCTTCTTGCCGTAATCCATCACCACGACCCGGTCGCTAAGGTCCATCACCACGCCCATGTCATGCTCGATCAAGGCGATCGTGGTTCCGAATTCGTCGTTCACATCAAGGATAAAGCGGCTCATGTCCTCTTTTTCCTCAACGTTCATCCCCGCCATAGGTTCGTCGAGAAGCAATAGCGACGGCTGCGCAACCAGCGCCCGGGCAAGCTCGACCCTCTTTTTCAACCCATAGGGCAGCCGCGACACGGGCGTCTTGCGAATATGCTGGATTTCGAGAAAGTCGATGATCTTTTCGGCCACCTCACGGTTCTCGATTTCTTCCTGCTCCGCCTTGCCCTTCCAGATCGCCTGCGACAGGAGACCGGTCGTCATATGGTTGAGGCGCCCGGTCATCACGTTGTCCAGAACACTCATCCCCTCAAAGAGCGCGATATTCTGGAACGTCCGTGCAATCCCTTGCCGCGCCACCTCGAAGGGTCGCATCCGT
>NZ_JAWLDS010000127.1:0-6518 GCF_041686535.1 Aquicoccus sp.
TCGACGGTGGGGCGCTTGAACTCGGCCTCGGCCTCGGCGCTCCAGTCCTCTCCGGCCCGCTCCATCGCGTCGCGCTTGACGGTGGCCAGAACCCCCGCCGCCTGCTCGCCGCCCATGACCGAAATGCGCGAATTGGGCCAGGTCCACAGGAACCGCGGGGAATAGGCGCGCCCCGCCATGCCGTAATTGCCCGCCCCGAACGACCCGCCCACCAGCATCGTGATCTTGGGCACCTGCGTGCAGGCCACCGCCGTCACCATCTTGGCGCCGTGCCGGGCAATGCCTTCGTTCTCGTATCTGCGCCCCACCATGAAACCGGTGATGTTCTGCAGGAACACCAGCGGGATCTTGCGCTGGCTGCACAGCTCGACGAAATGCGCGCCCTTCACGGCGCTCTCGGAAAACAGCACGCCATTGTTGGCCACGATCCCGACCGGGCAGCCTTTCACATGGGCGAACCCGCAGACCAGCGTCTCGCCGAACCGCGCCTTGAACTCGTCGAAACGCGAGCCATCCACGGTCCGCGCGATCACCTCGCGGATGTCATAGGGCGTGCGCAGGTCCGCCGGCACCACGCCGAGGATTTCATCGGGGTCATAGGCCGGCTCCTCCGAAGGTTGCAACTCGACGCCCATCGCGTTCCGGGCGCCGAGGTTCGAAACCGCCCGCCGCGCCAGCGCGAGCGCATGGGCGTCATCCTCAGCCAGGTAATCGGCCACACCCGAAAGCCGCGTGTGCACGTCGCCCCCGCCCAGGTCCTCGGCACTCACCACCTCGCCCGTCGCCGCCTTCACCAGCGGCGGCCCGGCAAGGAAGATCGTGCCCTGATCCTTCACGATGATGCTCACGTCCGACATTGCAGGCACATAGGCCCCCCCGGCGGTGCAGGATCCCATCACCACCGCGATCTGGGGAATGCCCTTCGCGCTCATGTTGGCCTGGTTGTAGAAAATCCGCCCGAAATGTTCGCGATCCGGGAACACCTCGTCCTGCTGCGGCAGGTTCGCACCACCCGAGTCGACAAGATAGACGCAGGGCAGATGGTTCTGCTCCGCGATTTCCTGCGCGCGCAGGTGCTTCTTGACCGTCATCGGGTAATAGGTGCCACCCTTCACCGTGGCGTCGTTGCAAAGCACCATGACCTCGCGCCCATGCACCTGCCCCACGCCACAGATCATCCCCGCACCGGGCGCCGCCCCGCCATACATGCCATGCGCCGCGGTCGCGCCGACCTCGAGGAAGGGCGAGCCGGGATCGAGCAACCCCGCCACCCGCTCGCGCGGCAACATCTTGCCCCGGCCGACATGACGTGCGCGCGCCTTCTCGCCACCGCCCGCGGCAGCCAGTTCCGCCGCCTCGCGGATCACACGGAGGGCTTCCAGATGGCCGTCGCGGTTGGTCGTGAAGGCCTCGGAGGACGGAATGGCCTGGGATTGCAGTTTCATAAGGTTGCTCCAATCAGTGAATACGCACCGAGGCAAAATGAACCAACGCTCAACCAACCAAAAAGGTGGGAAGCCCAAAAAGTTAAAAGAATACGAACTTTATGAGATGACTCGAACGGAGGCAAATCCTCGGGATTCTTATCGTTAAGTAAAATCTCGTGGATATCCTCGAGACGAGAGTTTCTCGTTTCTTCTAACGCACTGGCGACAAGTGATAGGTTCAAATGTGCTGCATATGCACCAGCAATCATCAAAACAGGTCCGGAAACAAACCAAACAGCCGCTAATGCAAACACCTGCTTTTCGACACCAACCAAAAACTGAGACAATGGAGCAATTGCTATCAATGCACCGCCATTCAGCAATGCTAGCTGCTTGAAGAGCATTAGGCCATATTCAGAACCCAATCCCCTAATTTGCTCAATTATTGGGTCGAAAACTTGGTGGTTTCGAACCTCATGTTCGTGATAGATTTCAATCGGGTCTCGTGACATTACCCCATCAACCCCATCAATTCGCGACCCACCAGCATCCGGCGGATCTCACTCGTCCCCGCGCCGATCTCCATCAGCTTGGCGTCGCGGAAGATGCGCCCCACCGGGTTATCGGAAAGATACCCGGCACCCCCGAACGCCTGCACCGCCTGGTGGCTGACCTTCATCGCCTCCTCGCTGGCATAAAGCACACAGGCCGCCGCGTCCTGGCGCGTGACCTCGCCCCGGTCACAGGCCTTGGCGACCTCGTAGACATAGGCACGAGCCGAATTCATCGCCGTGTACATGTCCGCGATCTTGCCCTGCATGAGCTGGAAATTCCCGATCGGCTGGCCGAACTGCTGGCGCTCCTTCATGTAGGGCATGACCTCGTCCAGGCAGGCCGCCATGATGCCGGTGCCGATGCCCGACAGCACCACCCGCTCGTAATCGAGCCCCGACATCAGAACCGCAACGCCCCTGCCCTCTTCGCCCAGCACGTTCTCGAAGGGCACTTCGACATTGTCGAAGATGAGCTCGGCCGTGTTCGAACCGCGCATACCGAGCTTGTCGAAATGCGCCCCGGTCGAAAAACCCGTCATGGTCTTTTCCACGATGAAGGCGGTGATCCCCTTGGGCCCGGCCTCCATGTCGGTCTTGGCATAGACCACCAGCACATCCGCATCCGGCCCGTTGGTGATCCAGTACTTGTTGCCGTTGAGAACATAGCGGTCGTTCTTCTTGTCGGCGCGCAGCTTCATGCTCACCACGTCCGACCCGGCCGAAGGCTCGGACATGGCCAAGGCCCCCACATGCTCGCCCGAGATCAGCTTGGGAAGGAATTTCAGTTTCTGCTCATGCGTGGCATTGCGCCGGATCTGGTTGACGCAGAGATTGGAATGCGCGCCATAGGAAAGGCTGACCGAAGCCGAGGCCCGCGCGATCTCCTCGACCGCGACCACATGGGCAAGATAGCTCATGTCGGCCCCGCCATATTCCTCGGGCGTGGTCACGCCCAAAAGGCCCAGCTCACCGAACTCGCGCCACAGCGCGTTGGGGAATTCGTTGCTGCGGTCGATCTCGCCCGCCATCGGCTTGATCCGCTCCTGCGCAAAGCGATGCACCATCTCGCGCAGCGCGTTCACGTCCTCGCCCAGATCGAAATTCATTGACCCCATGAACATGCGGCCGCCCTCCGATTTATTGAACAGTTGTTCATTTCCTACCCCATCCCCCGATTCGGATCAACCTGATCCGATCGTGCGCCTTCGGCGCGCAGGTCTTGCTTGTCGGGGGCTCTGCCCCCGAGCTGCAAAATGCCAGGGCATTTTGACAGCACCCCCGGAGTATTTCACGCAAGATGAAGGATGGACCTGCCCCAGCTTCATCTTGCCCCAAATACTCCCGCCGGAGGCGGTCGACCTCGCCGCACTCACCGGGATCAGGGCCTGCCGGCCTGCCGCCGATGGTCGGCGCCAACCGGTCAGCCGCCCTGGAACACCGCGCCCACCTCGGCCCGGATGATCCGGGCGATCAGAGCGCAATCCTCAAGGCTGAAGGTCAGCGGCAGGCGCATGTCGAGGATGGATTTCAGGATACGGTCGCTTTCGGGCATCGGCAGCGATGGCGCATAGCGCCAGCTGTCATAGCGCGAGGTAAAGCCCGAAGGCTCGGCCCCGCCGAACCACTTGAGTTCCACCCCCCGCGCGGCGCAACGGCGCAAGACGGCGTTGATCCTGTCCTCGGCCCAGTCGAGCAACAGGAACTGGATCGAGGAGCCGACGAATGCCTCCTCCTCGGGCCGCTCCACCACGGTCAGGCCCGGCGTGCCGCGCAGCTCCTCCTCGACCACGCGGTAGCGCGCCGTCCAGGCCGCGCATTGCGCGTCGAGCCGGGCAAGCTGTGGTCGCAGGATCGCCGCGCGCAGGTTGTCCATCCGTCCCGACACGTTGGGGGTGTCGTATTTCACCCGCTCGAACACCTCGGGCCCGGGCGCCGCAAGGTGGCGACCATAGAGCATGTATGACCCCGACAGCACGATCGCCCGCGCGGCAATCTCCGGGTCATCGGTGACCAGGAACCCGCCCTCGCCCGAATTGAGATGCTTGTAGGTCTGGGTCGAATAGCAGCCAATCAGCCCGTCCGTGCCCGACAGCCGCCCGCGCCAGCGCGCGCCCATCGTGTGGGCGCAATCCTCGATCACGGTGATGCCGGCCGCGTCGCAGATCTCCATCAGCCGGTCCATGTCGGCCAGATGGCCGCGCATGTGGCTCAGCATCAGCACCCGCGCCTCGCCTGCCTTGGCCGCCAGGTCATCGAGGTCGATCACCAGCCCCTCGGTCACGCCGACGAAGACCGGCACCGCGCCCACGCTGGCGATGGCCCCCGGCACCGGCGCCAGCGTGAAGGCATTGGTCAGAACCGGCTCACCCGGCTGCACCCCCGCCGCGCGCAATGCACAGGCGAGCGCATAGCCGCCCGAGGCCACTGCAACGCAGTATTGCGCGCCCATGGCTTGGGCGAACTCCCGTTCCAGAAGCGCCACCTCGCCCGGATCGTCACCCGCCACGTTGTAGCGATGCAGCCGGCCACCTTTCATCACTTCAACGGCGGCTGCGATCGCCTCGTCGGGGATCGGCTCCTGCTGGGTGAAACTGCCTTTGAAAACCTCGCTCATGCGACCTTTCTGCGCCACGGCGCACGCCCCGTCAACGCCGCGTCAGTCCAAAAGCCGCGCCACCACGCCGGGCAGTTCATCATAGGCGTCGATCATAGCCTCCGGTGCAAGCGCGGCCATGTCTGCCCCCGATGGTCCGAACGTGACCAGAACCGACGGCACGCCCGCCGCACGGGCCGTCATACGGTCGGTGTCGCTGTCGCCGACCAGAAGACAGCGCGCCGGATCGCCCCCCAGCCGCCGCACCGTCTCGCGCAGCGGTTCGGGATCGGGCTTGCGCACCGCAAGCGTATCCGCCCCGATCAGCGCGCCAAACGCATCGCGCGCCCCAAGCGAGCGCATCAACCGCTCGGCCAGCGCCTCGGGTTTGTTGGTGCAGATCCCCACGCCATATCCCGCCCCGGCCAGCGCCTCGACCGCGGCCATCGCGCCGGGATAAAGCACCGTGTGACGATCGATCGCGCCTGCATATTCCTCGAGCAGCCGCGGGTACCACGCCTCGATCTCGTCCTCGCGCAGCCCCCCCATCCGGGTGAACCCCAACCGCAGCATCGCCTTGCCCCCGCGCAGCGCCGTGCCCGAATCGCGCCCCGGGTCGAGCAGTTCGCCCGCCCCCATCGCCCGGAAACAGGCATTGGCCGCCGCGATAAGATCGCCGGACGTGTCCGCCAATGTCCCGTCGAGATCGAAGATCACCGATTTCATCTGCCTGCCCTTTCCGGCGAAAACCCGCCTGCCCCTGTCACACGCCGCAACCTATCTTGAACGCACCGCCCTTGCCACGCGGTGCCAACCGGATAAAACGGGCGCAGAGGCAATAACACGAGAAACCTCGATGAGCACAAGCCTGATCATCCTCGCCGCCGGGCAGGGCACGCGCATGAACTCGGATCTTCCCAAGGTGCTGCACCCCGTGGCGGCCGCGCCGCTGTTGATCCACGCGATGAAATCCGGCGCCGCTCTCGCGCCCGAACGCACGGTCATCGTGGCCGGTGTCGGCGCCCGGGAGGTTGCGGCGGCCGCGCAAGCCTTCGACGACACCGCGCAGGTGGTTATACAGCCCGAACAGCTCGGCACCGGCCACGCGGTGCTCTGTGCCCGTGAGGCGCTCAGGGGCGCGACGGGAGACGTGATCGTGCTTTATGGCGACACGCCCTTCATCCGGCCCGAAACGCTGCAACGCATGACCGAGGCACGGGCGCGTCACGATGTCGTCGTGCTGGGCTTCGAACCTGCCGATCCGGGCCGCTACGGGCGCCTTGTGATGCAGGGCGAGATGTTGGAACGGATCGTCGAGTTCAAGGACGCCTCGGATGAAGAACGCACCATAACTCTCTGCAACAGCGGTGTTATCGCCGCCTCTGCCCAGACACTTTTCGACCTGCTCGACGCAGTGACGAACGAAAATGCCAGCCGCGAATACTACCTCACCGATATCGTCGCCATCGCCCGCGACCGCGGGCTTTCGGCCAGCGCCGTCACCTGCGACGAGGCCGAAACCATGGGCGTCAACGCGCGCGATCAACTGGCCGCCGCCGAAACCGCCTTCCAGGCCCGCGCCCGCGCCGAGGCGCTGGAAAACGGCGTCACCCTCACCGCCCCGGAAACCGTGTTCTTCGCCCATGACACGGTGATCGGCCGCGACACGGTGATCGAGCCCAACGTGGTGTTCGGCCCCGATGTCACCGTCGAATCCGGCGCGCGGATCCGCGCGTTTTCCCATCTCGAAGGCTGTCACGTGTCATGTGGCGCCGTGGTCGGCCCCTACGCGCGGCTGCGCCCCGGGGCGGAACTCTCGGAGAACGTGCATGTCGGCAATTTCGTCGAGATCAAGAACGCGACCCTTGCGACCGGCGCCAAGGCCAACCACCTCACCTATATCGGCGATGCCAGCATCGGAGCGGACACCAATATCGGCGCGGG
>NZ_JAWLDS010000128.1:0-6457 GCF_041686535.1 Aquicoccus sp.
CGCCGCCGCGTTCACCGCCGCCCCCCGCGCGCCTTCGTCCAGCAGGTCGATCTTGTTCCAGACCTCGATCTGCGGGGTTTCGTCGGCGACCCCCAGCGAGGCCAGGATCGCCTCCACATCCTCGGCCTGGGCTTGCGTTTCGGGATGCGAGATATCGCGCACATGCACGATAAGATCGGCCGCCAGCACCTCCTCCAGCGTGGCGCGGAAGGCCGCGACCAGTTCGGTCGGCAGGTCCGAGATGAACCCCACCGTATCCGACAGGATCACCTCGGGCCCCCCATCGGGCAGTTGCACTCGCCGCATGGTCGGGTCCAGCGTGGCAAAGAGCATGTCCTTGACCATGACATCTGACCCGGTCAAGCGGTTGAAAAGCGTCGATTTTCCGGCGTTGGTATAGCCCACCAGCGCCACGATGGGATAGGGCACCTTGGCGCGGGCCTTGCGGTGCAGGTCGCGGGTCTTGACCACCTTGGCCAGTTGACGACGCAGGCGGACGAGCTGTTCGTCGATGGCGCGGCGGTCGGCCTCGATCTGGGTCTCGCCGGGACCGCCGACGAATCCCAACCCACCGCGCTGACGCTCAAGGTGGGTCCAGGCCCGGACCAGCCGCGTGCGCTGATACGAAAGCGCGGCCATCTCGACCTGCAGCACGCCTTCGCGTGTGGCGGCGCGGTCGGAAAATATCTCGAGGATGAGCCCGGTGCGGTCCAGCAGCTTGACCCCCCATTTCTTTTCGAGGTTGCGCTGCTGGACGGGCGAAACCGGCCCGTCGACCAGCACCAGCTCGACCTCGGCCGCCTCGATCCGCACCTTGAGTTCCTCGATCTTGCCGGTGCCGAACAACAAGCCCGGATGCGGCCGGGGCAGTCGCACGACCTCCTGGCCAACGACCTCCAGCCCTGGCAGCGCCTCGGCCAGCGACACGGCTTCCTCGAGCGCGCGCGCGGGATCGCGGCGCCCGTGGGCGGGTTTCGGATCACTGCGAATGTCGGGATGCAGAACCCACGCCCGTGTCAGCCGGGCCTTGGTCTCATGCGTGGCACCGTCGAGCTGTGCACTCATGAGCCGGAGGCGTCTTCGCCTTCGTACAGATTGATCGGCTGGGCCGGCATGATGGTCGAGATCGCATGCTTGTAGACCAGTTGCGACTGTCCGTCGCGGCGCAACAGCACGCAGAAATTGTCGAACCAGGTGATCACACCCTGGAGCTTCACGCCATTGATCAGGAAAATCGTGACCGGAACCTTGGTCTTGCGGACATGGTTGAGGAACGCGTCTTGCAGGTTCTGTCTGTCTGAAGCCATGTGTCAAATGCCTTTGTTCTTGCCCGGTACCCCTCTGCGGCACCTTGTTTGGTTGCACCCGAGTATGTCGCGGCCAAGGGGGAGTTTCCAGAGCTAATTGTCAAGCCGGAAAGAGATCGCCGCGCATGGCGCGTCAATCGCGCCACAATGCGGGGTTGATCAGGGCGATGATCGCCAGCATTTCAAGCCGCCCCAGCACCATCGCCGCCGACAGGATCATCTTGCCCGTCGTGCTCAGATCGGCCAGCGCGATGGATGTTTCCGCTGCTGCCTCGATCAGCGGCCCCGTGGTCGACAGCGTCGCAATGGCAAGTACCGTTGCCTGTTCGAAACTCGCCCCGACGAGCGACATCAGCCCGATGACCGTGGCCAGCGAAAGTGCAAACAGCATGAAAAAGACCCATGCGACAAACGCCCCCTTTCGGCGCAGCCGCCGGCTGTGGCTCGAGGCGCGCCCGACCGAGTTGGGGTGGGCAAGCCGCTCCATCTCGCGCAGGCCGTTGAGATAAAGTGCATAGACCCGCAGCAGCTTGACCCCGCCTGCTGTCGTCGCGACCCCGCCACCGATGAGCGAGAGCCCCAGAAGGATCAATCCAGGCGTGTCGAGACCGGACCAGTCGCGTGCATCGCCCCAGGCCGCACTTTCGAATCCGGTGGTGGACAGGAACGACAATACCGTGAAGACCC
This sequence comes from Aquicoccus sp., assembly GCF_041686535.1. Lineage (NCBI taxonomy): Bacteria > Pseudomonadati > Pseudomonadota > Alphaproteobacteria > Rhodobacterales > Paracoccaceae > Aquicoccus > Aquicoccus sp. Next base: position 1,995 of record NZ_JAWLDS010000128.1, read on the forward strand.
CGCCCCAAAGTGCGCGGGCCGCCGCGGCAAGATCCTCGACGTCGTCGAAATCGAAGGCACCGATCCAGTGTCGCAGGAACAGGACCAGCGGCACACCGACAATCATCAGCAAACCCAGCCGGAATTCCGGATCACTCAACAGGCCGGGCCGGGCCGAGGTCAGTGTATCGGACGAAAAGGTCAGCCGGCTGAGTGCGAAGAACAGAAACAGAAAGATCACTGCCTCGCCCATCATGCCCGAACCGGCAGTCTCTACTCCACCCAGCGGAGAGATGCCGCTCGTCGCCATGGTCGACATCGCATGGGCCAGCCCCACCAGGGGGCGGTCGCCCAAGATCACCAGGCAGAGCCAGAGCACTGCCGTCAATCCCCCATAGATCGGCAGGAGCAGCCGCGTGCTGCGCAGGATGCGTTGCATTGCCTGGGCACGGTCATAATGGTCCGTCGCGGTATCTCCCTGCCCCGGTTCGGCCGAGGTGGTGATCTCGAACCCGCCAAGATTGAGTGGCGCGAGGATCGCCGCGGCCGCGACCCACATCAGGAAACCGCCCATCCAGCCGACCTGTGCCCGCCAGAGGTGCATCGTGTCCGACAAACGCGCAGGGGCAAACAGGGTTGCGCCGGTCGTGGTCAACGACGAGACCATTTCGAAATAGGCGTTGACATAACTGGTGGTGCCCAGCCCCTCGTATAGCGGCAGTGCAAGGAAAACCGGCAACAGCGTGAACGCCCCGAACAGCGCCAGAAGCTCGCCCAACCCGCCCCGCTTGCGCGGGCGCCGTCCACTCCGCGTGATGGCGATCAGCGCCACAAGGAAAAGCCCGAGCGTACCGGAATAGAAGAACGCTCGCGCCTCGGCAAAGCGCTCGTTGACCAGCCCGTGAATGGCCGGAACATACATTGACGCCGCCATAACGCCCCAGAGCGCGAGGAACAGCGGAATGTTGCGAAGGCGGTTCATCGGCTCAGAAAAAGTCGATCGAGACCTGCAACAGCCGTTCGACCTCGGGGACATCCTTGGACATGGCGAAGATCACGATCACGTCGCCTTCGTCTATCCGCATGTGGCCCGTGGGTTTCATCAGCTTGTTGCCGGGTTTGAGCACTGCGCCGATCAGCACGCCTTCGGGAAAGTCGATATCGCGCACGGTCAGCCCGGTGATCGGCGACGTGGACAGGACTTCGGCCTCGATCACTTCGGCCTCGGCATCCCCGATGGAATAGACCCCGCGCACGCGCCCGTGACGGATATGGCGCAGGATCGACGACACGGTGGTGGTGCGCGGGTTGATATAGGCGTCGATTCCCATGGGTTCCATCAAGGGCACCAACGAGGGATCATTGATCAACGCGATCGCCATCGGGCAGCCCTCGGACTTGGCGCGTACCGCGGCAAGAAGGTTGGTCTTGTCATCATCGGTCAGGCACAGAACCGCGTTGGCCCGATCCACACCGGCCTCGTTCAGCAGGACCGGGTCGAGCCCGTCGCCATGCAGCACGATGGTGCGTTCGAGTATGTCGGCCGCGCGCTCCGCGACGCTGCGGCTTTTCTCGATCATTTTCGCGCGGATCCGCTCTTCGTTCGATTCGAGGGCGGATGCCACGGCCAGTCCGACATTGCCGCCTCCCACGATGACCACGCGCTCTGGTTTGGTGTTGGTCTTGCCGAATACGTCGAGCGTGCGCGCGACATCCTCGGTCGCGACACAGAGGTAACACGCATCGCCAGCGAAGATCTGATCGCCCGCCTCCGGCGCGAACAACCGGCCCTTGCGACGAATGCCGACGACGATCACCTTGAGGGTTGAGAAGAGATCGGTCAGTTGCCGAAGCGGCGTGTTCAGTACCGGGCAATCCTCATCGACCGAGATTCCGAGGATCTTGGCCCGCCCACCGAGAAAATTCTCGGTATCGAACGCGGCCGGAGCATGCAGCCGGTTGAGTGCGGCCTCGGCCACCTCGCGTTCCGGGCTGATCACCACGTCGATGGGCAGGTGGTCGCGGCGATAAAGATCCGAATAGATCGCCGTCAGGTAACTCTGTGCGCGCAGCCGCGCGATCTTGCGCGGGATGGAAAACACCGAATGTGCCACCTGGCAGGTGACCATGTTGACCTCGTCCGAATAGGTCGCGGCGATGATCATGTCGGCGTCGCGCGCGCCCGCGCGTTCCAGAATGTCCGGATAGGATGCGAAACCGGCAATGCCTTGCACATCGAGCGTGTCGGTGGCCCGGCGTACCAGGTCGGGGTTGTTGTCGACCACGGTCACGTCGTTCTTTTCGCCTGAAAGATGCCGCGCGATCTGCCAGCCGACCTGTCCGGCCCCGCAAATGATGACCTTCATGGCCTGCAATCCCCTTGTTGCAGGGGTTTGCATGGCAGATGGCACAGCGGTGGTCAATTGCTTTGTCAGATGGATCATTGCACGCTAGGCTTGCGGGTAATGTAACAGGTTCAACGGGTCCCCGGATGAAGAGATTGGCACTGATCGCGACTGTCCTGCTGACCGGGTGTGGCCCCATGGGTCTTTATTACAAGCCCGGGGTCAGCCTGAACGCGATCGAGCGCGACGAGGTCGCCTGCACGCTCAAGGCCGAGCGCGAAGTGCCGGTGCGCAACGTCAGCCGGGTGATCCCGGGCGAGTGGGTGCCCGGGCGCAAAGTCTGTCCCAGGAAAGGCAAATGCCACGTGACGCCCGGGTACATGACACCCTCGCGTGTCGTCACCGAGGATGCCAACCTGGGCTTGCGCAACCGCGTGGCGGCGCTTTGCATGCAAGACAGGGGCTATTCGAGGATCAACCTGCCGCCCTGCCCGCGCGAGGTGGCGCAATCGGTGCCGTCCGCGGTCACCACCGAGATGCCCAAACGCCTGTCACCAAGGGCCTGCGTGATCCGGCATGGCGGCGGCGCCTTCCAGGTGGTCAATCGCGAGTGATCGAGGTCGGGACTGCGCTGGACAAGAGGCGTCTGTAGTGGCAGGATTGCAACATCGATAAGAGAGTCGACAAGGCTCTGCAAACATTCATGGCCGAGCTGGCACCTGTAAATGCGACTTGTGAATGTGCATGAGCGCGTGGCACCAGGCTGAGATTGCAGGCAAATCTTTCTGGCCGCCTCTTCCGCACCGATCAGGTGCCGCCACAGGTCATAGCGGCCATTAATGTGCCGCATTTGTAATCGTCCCTGTTTTCCACACATACGCACCAGCGACCAGAAAAGGTAAGTATTGCATACCTTTTAGCGAGCACCCGAAAGGAAACATGCGCGGCCTGATGAAACAGTTCAACCTCTCCCAGCCGATACCGGCCATCTTCGACGAAATGCGAACCGTTCTTGCGGTGCATCGCAGCGGCTCCATGGCCGAGGCGGCGCGCGTGCTCGGGGTAACGCCCTCGACCGTGTCGCGCCAGGTCTCGCGGCTGCGCGAAGTGCTCGGGTTCTATCCTTTCGTGAAATCGGATGGGAACTGGCGGCTCAATCCCAGCCTGATGAACTTGATCGAAGCGTTCGAGAACGCCGAGGGGATGCTCGCGAACGAGTTGCGACGCCTTACCCAGAACGAGGCGAACCCGGATGCGAAACGCGAGGTCAAGATCGCCGGGCCGGCGTCGATCATTGCGCACGTCCTGATCCCCCAATGCCCCGATCTTGCCGAAAACAGGCCGCAGGTGTTGCCCGTGTTCGAACGGCGCGTCAATGCAGAAGGCCTGGGATTGAATGACATCGTCATCGCGTTTCACCCGCCGTCTGCCGGGCGTTTCAAGGTGCGGCGCTGTGCGACGTTTGACTACGCGCTCTACGCCCCCGAAGGCTGGGAAATGGGCGGAGGGTGGATCACGCTCATAGACAAGTTCGCCGCTGCCCATATCGAAGAAGGGCAGCGCATTTTCGGATGTGCGCCGTCCCTGAAAACCGACAGTTTCGATCAGGCGGCTCGGGCGATGCAGATCCTGGGTCTTGCCGGCCCGCTGCCAAGGGCGGTGGCCCGGAATACGCCCGGTTTGAAAGAACTCGATGTCGAAGATTTTGCGGTGACGGTCGACCTGTTTGTCATTCATCACGAAAGCCGCAGTGACGACCCGGAAATCAGGGCGACGGTTGATTGGATCATCCGAAGCCTGAAGAAAATCGGGGGGGGCCGAATAGGAACGGATGACGCAATTGCATGATTCGCACTATCGGAGTTGCACAATTTTGGGTTGAGTCAAACTCGCGCAGACTGCATGATTAAAAAAATGGCAACAATGCAGTCGAGGCACGTCATGAATCAACTTACACCCATTGTTGGATTGCTCAGTCGCTTCTACCTTGCGATCTTTTTCCTAGCCCATGTCGCACAATACAAATACTGGCCGCATCCTGAATGGCTGGCAAAGGCGTTTCCGAGCCATTTCCATGGCAGCATCGGATGGCAGGATGAAGCAACGGCGCTTTTGCTGTTCATAATCGCGCTCTGGTTG
>NZ_JAWLDS010000129.1:0-6415 GCF_041686535.1 Aquicoccus sp.
CATGCGTTTCTCGGTGGGTGAATCGAGCATCGGTCTGGTCCTTCCTGTCGCGCGTCCCGGGTCGGGATTGCGCAAAGGGTAGGGGCTACGCGCGGCGGCGTCCACCAGATCGCGGCGGTTTGGAGATGTGACCTTGCGACGTTTGGATCGGCCCGGGGTGCGCAGGTGGGCGTCTTGTCGCACCGGAGACCTCTGGGTATTCGAGGGCATTGCGGGTCGAGGTCATTGCGGACGCCAGCTTCATGACCCTGCGCGGAATCAAGGCCGAAGGCCGCCGCGCGATCGCCGATCCGCCCCCCGGGGCGGCGATTGGTAATGGCGTGCGGAACACTGATCGTGGAGGAGCTTGGCTGGCATAAATCGCGTTGCTGTGATGTCGGCTCGCCAACCCGCGGGTCGGCGACCGCGCAGCCTTGTGCCAAGCTCTGGACGACCCGCAGAGCGCAAGTCAAACTTTCCAAACCGCCGGGTTTGCGCCTCAGCCTGCCGCGCGGCGCGCGCGGCGCAGGGCGCGGATCGAGGTGCCGTGCGCAGCGCGGAAAGCGCGTGAGAGTGCGGATTGCGAGGCAAAGCCGGTGGCGAGCGCGATTTCCTGCACGGGCAGGGCGGTTTCGATCGCCAGCCGCCAGGCCTCGGCCATGCGCAGCGCCATGTAGGCCGACCTGGGCGGCTGGCCCAGCGCGCGGGTGAAATGCATTTCGAGGCTGCGTGGCGAGAGGTGCAGGCGGTGCGCGATCTCGGCCACGGGCAGGGGGGTCTCGACATGTTCGCCCATCAGGGCCAGCGCGCGCGCAACGACCGGGTGCCGCCGCGCCAGAGCCGGGCCGGAATGGGGGGTCTGGGGCTGATCGGCGCCGGGGGCGGGGTCATGCAGGAAGGCCCCCGCCACGTCGCGCGCCAGCCCCGCGCCGAACCGCGCCCTGATCAGCCCCAGCATCATGTCGAGCGCGGGCATGGCGGCCCCGGCGGTCATGAACCTGCCCGAAACCACGTAACGCTGGCGCAGCACGGTGAGCGCGTCGAACCGCGCGGCGAAGGCGTCGAGATCTTCCCAATGGGTGGTCGCCACCTGCCCGTCGAGCAGCCCGGCGCGGGCCATGATCCAGCTTCCGCCATCGACGCCGGCCACCGCGCCGCAGCGCGGCGCCAGCCGCCGGAGCGAGGCCAGGAGCGCGGGGGTGGCATGGGTTTCGAGGTTGAACCCCGCCACCAGCACCAGAAGATCGGCCCGGTCGAGCCGTTCGATCGGCGCGCCCGGCACGGCCAGCCCCGAGGTAAGACGCGCGGGCGTTCCCCGGGCGGTGTAATACCCCCAGTCGAACAGCCGCCGCCCCGCCCGGCGATTGGCGGCGCGCATCGGATCGACTGTCGCGGCGAGCGAGAGCATGTTGCAATCGTCCAGCACGAGCACGGCGGCGGTGAGCGGGGATTCTGCGAGTCTTGTCATATCGGCTTCGTATTCGGTCAAATGTTGTCTGCCAAGCCGGGGAATAATGGCGCCGATACGAAACCGAAGGAAACAGAGGAGTCGTCCATGCCCTTGACCATGAACCGCGAGGTTTTCATCACCTGTGCCGTGACCGGATCGGGCGGCACGCAGGATCGCAGCCCGCATGTGCCGCGCAGCCCGCGCGAGATCGCCGAAAGCGCGATCGACGCGGCCCGCGCCGGCGCGGCAGTGGTGCATTGCCACGTGCGCGACCCCGAGACCGGCACGCCGTCGCGCAGCCTCGACTATTACCGCGAGGTGACCGAGCGCATCCGCGAGGCCGAGGTTGACGTGGTGCTGAACCTCACCGCCGGTATGGGCGGCGACATCACCTTCGGCAGCCCCGAGAAACCCCTGCCGCTCAACGAGGCGGGCACCGACCTCATCGGCGCGGCCGAGCGGGTCGAGCATATCAAGCAATGCCTGCCCGAGATCTGCACGCTCGATTGCGGGACGATGAATTTCGCCGAGGCCGACTACGTGATGACCAACACGCCGGGCATGTTGCAGGCGATGGGCCGGATGATGACGGCGCTGGGTGTCAAGCCCGAGATCGAGGCGTTCGACACCGGGCATCTTTGGTATGCCAAGCAGCTGGTGAAGGACGGGGTGCTCGATGCGCCCGCGCTGGTGCAGCTTTGCATGGGGGTACCGTGGGGGGCACCTGACGATCTTAACACCTTCATGGCGATGGTCAACAACGTGCCTGACGACTGGAATTTCTCGGCCTTCTCGCTGGGACGCAACCAGATGGGTTATGTCGCGGCCTCGGTCCTGGCCGGGGGGCATGTGCGCGTGGGACTCGAGGATAACCTGTGGCTCGAAAAGGGCGTGCTCGCGACCAATGCACAACTGGTCGAGCGCGCGGCGGGCATCGTCGAGCGGATGGGCGCGCGGGTGATTGGCCCGCAGGAGGTGCGCGACAAGCTGGGACTGGTCAAGCGCGCCCCGGCGGGCTGAGACGTGGGCGGGGATGGGGGCTCTGCCCCCAAGCTGCAAAATGCCGGGGCATTTTGTCAGCACCCCCGGAGTATTTCAGGCAAGATGAAGGACCGGGCCATCGCAGGTCGTGATGGGTCCCGGATGCAGGAAAGGTGAGAGAATGGGCAGGATTGCGGCAATCGTGGGCGGGGGTGTGATCGGCGGCGGCTGGGCGGCGCGGTTTGCGCTGAACGGCTGGCAGGTGCGGGTCTTTGACCCCGACCCCGAGGCCGGGCGCAAGATCGGCGAGGTGATGGAGAATGCGCGCCTGTCGCTGCCGGGGCTGGGCAACGTGGCGCTGCCGCAAGAGGGCGCTGTGACGTTTCACGACACCATCGCTGAAGCGGTCGCGGGCACCGAATGGGTACAGGAAAGCGTGCCCGAGCGGCTCGACCTCAAGCAGAAGGTCTATGCCGAGTTGATGGCGCATGTGCCCGGCGAAGCGGTGATCGGCTCGTCCACCTCGGGCTACAAGCCCAGCGAGTTGCAGGCCGGTCTGGCGCGGCCGGGCCAGGTGATGGTGGCGCATCCGTTCAATCCGGTCTACCTCTTGCCGCTGGTCGAGCTGGTGACGACCGACGCCAACGAGGCCGCGCGGGTGGACCGGGCCAAGGAGATCCTCGGCGGTCTGGGCATGTATCCGTTGCACCTGCGCCGCGAGATCGACGCCCATGTCGCCGACCGGTTCCTCGAAGCGGTGTGGCGCGAGGCGCTGTGGCTGGTGCGCGACGGGATCGCCACGACCGAGGAGATCGACAACGCGATCCGGTACGGCTTTGGCCTGCGCTGGGCACAGATGGGCCTCTTCGAGACCTATCGCGTCGCGGGCGGCGAGGCGGGGATGCGCCATTTCATCGCCCAGTTCGGGCCCTGCCTGAAATGGCCGTGGACAAAGCTCATGGACGTGCCGGAGCTGACCGATGATTTGATCGACGCCATTGCCGACCAGTCCGACGCGCAATCGGGCGCGCATTCGATCCGCGAGTTGGAGCGCATCCGCGATGCCAACCTCGTGGGGATCATGCGCGCGCTTTACCGCGAGGACTGGGGCGCGGGGGCGTTGCAGCGGGCACATGACAGCCGCATCGAACCCGCCTCTGGGCTGGTGCGGCATGTGGACGAGTTGCACGACCTGTCGCAACCGGTGCTCACCGCGCGCCGGGCGGTGCCGCTCGAATGGCTCGACTACAACGGCCACATGACCGAGAGCCGTTACCTCGAAGCCTTTGCCGATGCGACCGACCGGCTGATGCAGATGATCGGCTGTGACGCCGATTACATCGCCGGGGGGGGCAGCTATTTCACCACCGAGACCCATATCCGCCATCTCGACGAGGCGCGGGCCGGCGAGGTGATCGAGATCAGGACGCGGGTGATCGTGGGCCAAGGCAAGAAGATGCATCTTTTCCAGGAGATGCACGCGGGCGAGCGGCTGCTGTCGACGGGTGAGCATTTCCTGCTGCACGTGAACCTTGAAACCCGCCGGTCCGCCCCGCCGGCGCCGCATGTCGAAGCAGCGCTCGTGAAGCTGGCCGAGGCGCATGCGTCGTTGCCCGCGCCCGAGGGGCTGGGCAAGGGGATCGGCGCGCGCTGACCCCAGGGGCACCGGCCCCGACGCGGGGCCGGTCGCGAGCGTACGCGCCTAACCCAGCAGGCGGCGCGCGATCACCTGGGCCTGAATCTCGGCCGCGCCCTCGAAGATATTGAGGATGCGCGCGTCGCACAGGATGCGGGAAATCTTGTATTCCAGCGCGAAACCGTTGCCGCCATGGATCTGCAGCGCGTTGTCGGCCGCGGCCCAGGCCACCCGCGCGCCCAGAAGCTTGGCCATCCCGGCCTCGAGGTCGCAGCGGCGATCGTTGTCTTTCTCCCAGGCGCTGAAATAGGTGAGCTGCCGCGCCACCATGATCTCGACCGCCATCATGGCGAGTTTCGAGGCGACGCGGGGAAACTCGATCAGCGATTTGCCGAATTGCTTGCGGTCCTGCGCATACTGCATCCCCTGGTCGAGCGCGGCCTGCGCCACGCCCACGGCGCGGGCGGCGGTCTGGATGCGCGCGGCCTCGAAGGTTTTCATCAACTGCTTGAAGCCCTGGCCCTCGACCCCGCCCAGCAGGTTCTCGCCCTTGACGTGGAAATTGTCGAAACCAAGCTCGTATTCCTTCATGCCGCGATAGCCCAGCACCTCGATCTCGCCACCGGTCATGCCGGGGGTGGGGAAGGGGTTCTCGTCGGTGCCCGGCGTCTTTTCGGCAAGGAACATCGACAATCCCCGGTGGTCGCTCGTCTCCGGGTCGGTGCGCGCGAGGAGCGTCATCACATGGGTGCGCGCGGCATGGGTGATCCAGGTCTTGTTGCCTGTGATGTGATAATCACCGGTCTCGTCCTTGATGGCGCGGGTGCGCAGGGCGCCCAGGTCCGAGCCGGTATTGGGTTCGGTAAAGACCGCCGTGGGCAGGATCTCGGCGCTGGCGATCTTCGGAAGCCAGTGCTCTTTCTGTTCGTCGGTGCCGCCCGCGAGGATCAGTTCGGCCGCGATCTCGGAGCGGGTGCCAAGGCTGCCTACGCCGATATAGCCGCGGCTCAACTCTTCCGAGACCACCACCATCGACGCCTTGCTGAGGCCCAGCCCGCCGAATTCCTCGGGGATGGTGAGGCCGAACACGCCCATCTCGGCCAGTTCTTCGATCACCTCCATCGGAATGAGCTCGTCCTTGAGGTGCCAGTCATGGGCGAAAGGGTCGACCTTTTCGAGCGCGTAGCGGCGGAATTGTTCGCGGATCATCTCGAGCTCGTCATCGAGCCCGGTGGTGCCCACGGTAATCTCGGCGGCGCGTTCCTGCATCAGTTCGACAAGGCGCAGCCGCGCGGCCTGGCTGTTGCCGTGATCGCAGAGCGTGGCGACCGGATCTGTCATCATCGCCTCGATGTCCGTGCGGGCAAGGCCGATATCCTGAAGCCGGACGACCTCGGTCTGGTTCATCTGGATGCCGCCCGCGATCTGCCAGAGATATTCGCCGAAGGCGATCTGGTGGATCGACTGTTCGACTTCGCCGAATTTGCCCTCTGCGCTGACCTGCTCGGCCCATTTCTGCATCTGGCGAAGGGATTCGACATATGTGGCGAGCCATGCCAGCCCATGTGCCGCGCCCTGATGCGCCTCGATTTGCGTGGCCGACACCCGGCCCCCGTCGCTGACCAAGACGCGCAGGGCCTCGGTGGCCTTGGCGAGCACCGCCTCGGCTGGGGCGATGGCGGCGCCGGTCAGGTCAAGAAGATCGGGGAGGATGACGTTATCATTCATGGCGCTCGGCGAATCCTTCGGCATGGTTCGGGTCCCTTTTCCTGTCACCCCGCGTATTTAGGCATTTCGCAGGTGCAGCGCAATATAAATGCCATTTTGACGGTGCGTTCTGTTCATTTCTTGCGCGCATGATTTTACAGGTGCAGCCCTCGGCCGGGGTGGATAAGACAAGGCATGGACATGCTCTTCGCTCTTCTTTCGCCTGCCGCGCTTTTCGCCTGTATCGGCATCACGCTCTTTGCCGGGGCGATCAAGGGGATGGTCGGGTTTGCCATGCCGCTGATCATGATTTCCGGCATGGGCAGCGTGATTTCGCCGGAACTGGCGCTGGCGGGGCTGTTGATGCCGACGCTGGTGGGCAATCTCTGGCAGGGGTTCCGGCAGGGGGTGCGCGCGGCGCTGGCCTCGCTCCGCGCGTTCCGGCTTTTCATCATCGTGGGCGGGGTGATGCTGATCATCAGCGCCCAGATGGTCCGGGTCATTCCGTCGCAGGCGATGTTCATCCTGATCGGGGTGCCGGTGACGGTCTTCACGCTGTTGCAGCTTTGGGGCTGGCGCCCGCGGATTCCGCCGGAACGCGAGCCGGTGGCCCAGGTTGGCGTTGGCGCGCTGGCCGGGGCGATGGGGGGCTTTTCGGGCAC
>NZ_JAWLDS010000130.1:0-6411 GCF_041686535.1 Aquicoccus sp.
TCCTCTTGATCCTCTTCACCCTCCTGATCCTCCTGACCCTCCTGAAATGCGCCGTTTGCCCAGGTACCGCTTTCCTCGCCGCCTTCGGCATAAGTCATTGTGCCGGTGCCCTCGCGTTTGCCGTTCCGGAACGTGCCGGTATAGACATCGCCATTGGCATAGGTCGCCCGGCCCTCGCCGGAAATCTGACCTTCCTCCCATTCGCCGACATACTCGAAACCGTCCGGCATGGTGAGCTCGCCTTCGCCATGGCGCTGGCCATTCGCGAATGTGCCCTTGTAGATCGTGCCATCCGGGTAGGTCGCGGTGCCTTCGCCGTGGCGCTGGCCATCCTGCCATTCGCCTTCGTAACGATAGCCGTCGTCATAGGTCATCACGCCGAAGCCGTGGTTGCGCGCGTTGCGGAACGCCCCTTCGTAAGTGGTGCCGTTGGCATAGACGGCCTTGCCATTGCCGTCGATGACGCCCTCTTTCCATTCGCCCTCATAGGTCGAGCCGTCGGGGTAGGTGATCTTGCCTTCGCCATCGGCGACGTCATCGCGAAATTCGCCGACATATTCCGATCCGTCCGGATAGGTAACGGTGCCCGATCCCTCGATCCGGCCGTCCACCCAGCTGCCTTCGTAGCGATAGCCGTCGGCGCCTTCGAAAACGCCCTCGCCTTCGCGCTTGTCGTTCTCGAATTCGCCCTCGTAGACATCGCCGTTGGCATAGGTCACCTTGCCCTTGCCTTCGCGTTGGCCGGCCACGAGTTCGCCTTCGTAGACATCGCCATTGGGTTGGGTGAGCGTGCCGGTGCCGTTGATCTGGCCATCTTTCCAGCTTCCTTCGTAAACAAGCCCGTCGGGCATGGTGAGCGTGCCCTCGCCGTCACGCACGTCTTGCACGATCTCGCCCTCGTAGACACCGCCCTCGGGATAGGTGATGCGGCCCTGTCCCTCCTTGACGCCGTTGACCCAGTCGCCATCGTATTCATAGCCATTGGGTGAGGTCATCACGCCGCGGCCATGATGCATGGCGTTGCGGAACCCGCCCTCGTAGCGGGTCTCGTTGGCATAGACCGCGACGCCCTGGCCGGTGATCTTGCCGTCAACCCAATCGCCCTCATAGGTGCCACCGTCGGAAAAAACGATTCGGCCCACGCCCTCGGGCTTGCCCTTGGCGAATTCGCCCTCGTAGACCGAGCCGTTGGGAAAGCGGGCGGTGCCCCGGCCACGAATTTCGCCGTCCACCCACTCTCCCGAATATTCGTAACCATTGGGTAAACGATACGTGCCTTGCCCATGCTGGAGCCCGTCGCGGAACGTGCCCTCGTAAACACCACCATCGTCGTATTGCTTGGTTCGGGTCTCGTCGTCCTGTGCCGTGGCAGGAAGCCCGAAGGCGAGTGCCACGGCATATGCGGTCAGCCTTGTTGTGCGTGCGGTCATCATCGTGCCCGGCCCCCTGTTTGAATTGGCCATCACTTTCAGCCCGGTCGTGGCAAATCTAAGCGAGCGGGCCACCATGGGCAACGTCTTTTGCCGGTGCGTGCGGGATCGGCGGCAAATCGGCTTCCCCTCGCGCCACGATCTGTTAAATCTGGCCGCAACCGTTCCGAGGGGGCAAGATGAGCGATCAATTCCGCCTGACGCTGGCGCAGCTGAACCCTGTCATGGGCGATATCGACGGCAATGCCGCCAAGGCGCGCCGGGCATGGGAGGCGGGCCGTGACGCGGGGGCCGATATGGTTGCGCTGCCCGAGATGTTCATCACGGGCTACAACACCCAGGACCTTGTGATGAAACCCATTTTTCACCAGGCGGCGATTGCGGCCATCGAGGCGCTGGCGCGCGATTGCGCGGACGGGCCGGCGCTGGCGATTGGCGGCCCGGCGCTCGAGGGGACATCGCTTTACAACGCCTATTACATTTGCCGGGGTGGGCAGATCACGGCCCGGGTTCTCAAGCATCACCTGCCCAACGAGACAGTGTTCGACGAGGTGCGCGTGTTCGAAAGCGGGCCGGTTACAGGGCCTTACGTGGTGGGCGATCTGCGCATCGGCAGCCCGATCTGCGAGGATGGCTGGTTCGAGGACGTGGCCGAGACGCTGGCCGAGACCGGGGCCGAGATCCTGCTGATCCCCAATGGCAGCCCCTATTACCGCCAGAAATTCGATGTGCGGGCCAACAAGATGGTGGCGCGGGTGATCGAGACGGGCCTGCCGCTGGTCTATCTCAACATGGTGGGCGGGCAGGATGACCAGGTTTTTGACGGGGGCAGTTTCGTGCTCAACCCTCATGGGGAACTGGTCGTGCAACTGCCTGTTTTCGAAGAGGAAATCGCGCATGTCGATTTCACGCGCGGGGCTGATGGCTGGCGCGCGGAGCCGGGGGGGATGGCGCATCTGCCGGGGGTCGAGGAACAGGATTACCGCGCGATGGTCGAAGCCTTGCGCGATTACATGGGAAAGACGGGGTTTTCCAAGGCCTTGCTGGGCCTGTCGGGGGGCGTCGACAGCGCGATCGTGGCGACCATCGCGGCGGATGCGCTGGGGCCTGAGAACCTGCGCTGCGTGATGTTGCCCTCGGAATACACGGGCGCGGACTCGCTGGCAGACGCAAAGGCGGTCGCCGAGGCTCTGGGCTGTCGCTATGACACTGTTCCCATTGGGCAATCCCGCGCCGCCGTGACCGAAACACTGGCGCCATTGTTCGAGGGGACGGAACCGGACGTGACCGAGGAGAACATCCAGTCGCGGTTGCGTGGATTGTTGCTCATGGCACTGTCGAACAAGTTCGGCGAGATGCTCTTGACCACCGGCAACAAGAGCGAGGTCGCTGTGGGCTATGCCACGATTTATGGTGATATGTCAGGTGGTTACAATCCGATCAAGGACATGTACAAGACCCGTGTCTTTGCCACCTGCCGCTGGCGCAACGCCAATCACCGGCCCTGGATGAAAGGGCCGGAGGGCGAGGTCATCCCGGCGCGGGTGATCGACAAGCCGCCGAGTGCGGAACTGCGCCCGGACCAGAAGGACGAGGACAGCCTGCCGCCTTACGAAGTGCTTGATTCCATTCTGGAAATGCTGGTTGATCAGGAGGCGAGCGTGGGTGATTGCGTGGCGGCGGGGCATGATCGGGACGTGGTGAAAAAGATCGAACACCTGATTTATATCAGCGAATACAAGAGGTTCCAGTCGGCCCCGGGCACAAGGTTGAGCCCGCGTGCCTTCTGGCTCGACCGGCGCTATCCGATCGTCAACCGCTGGCGTGACCCGAGCGGTTAACGGCGGTGCAATGCGGCGAAAACCAGGGGTGATCCTCGGCTGCTGCGCGGCTGCCGGGCGTGCACCGCCGCGCTGCGGCAATTGTTAAGGGAAAATTGATTAATGCGCCGGGCGCTGGATCGCCTTTGCCCGCCCGGAACAGCGGCGCAGCCGCCCGGGCAGCACACGGCCGCCCCCCGGCCGGGTGCTTTCGATGGGATGCGCGCCGCTCTGGTCAGAGGGTGATGTTGCGGGATAAATCGCGCGGCGCTGACATTGGGCGCACCCGACCGCGGCCCTGTGCTGCCCTCACGATCGGAAACATGTGACTCCACCGTTCGGCGGGATCAGCCATCGGGCTCCTGGGCGCTGTTGCCCATGAGGTAGCGCGGGCCGGAACCGCTGGCGGCGGCGCGGTCGTCGCGATTGTAGAGGCGGCACCGCTCAAGGCTGAGACAGCCGCAGCCGATGCAACCGTCAAGATCGTGGCGCAGTTTTTCGAGCGTGGCGATGCGTGCGTCGAGCGTGGCGCGAATCCGCCGTGAGATCGCCTTCCAGTCGCGGGCGGTCGGGGTGCGACCATCGGGCAGGTCCGAGAGAAGTGCCGCGATCTCGGGCAGCGAGAGGCCAAGGCCCTGGGCGATCCGGATGAAGGAAAGCCTGCGGATGTCGGCCCGGGCAAAGCGACGCTGGCCCGAGGCGGTGCGCGTGGCGCGGACAAGGCCCTTCGACTCGTAGAACCGGATCGCCGAAACGGCCAGACCGGTGCGCCTGGCAATGTGGCCGATTGGCAGCATGTCGGCGGGGCTGGGGGGCATGAAAAACCTCTTGACCTAAAGTTGGGTTTAGAAATTAGCGTCGGACATGCCATTTGGAAAGGAGGCATATCATGGTGACGAAACTGGAGCATGTGAACGTGACGGTGAGCGATCTCGACCGGTCAATCGCGCTTCTTCGGGAGGTGTTCGGCTGGACCCTGCGCTGGCGCGGCGGGTCGATCCACGATGGCGAAAGCGCGCATGTGGGCGAAGATGAGACCTACGTGGCGCTATATTGTCATCCCGAGCGGGCCGGCCGACCGGTTGACAGCTACACGACCACCGGTGGGCTCAACCATATCGGGGTGGTGGTCGAGGATCTCGACGCGATCGAGGCAAAGGTCAGGGCGGCGGGGCTGGAGTCCTATTCCCACGCCGATTACGAACCGGGGCGGCGGTTCTATTTCAGGGACCATGACGGCACCGAATGGGAGGTCGTGAGCTACGCCTGAGCGGGGCGCTGCGGCTAGCGTGACAGTCGACCGGCGAGGCGTGAGAGGAGCGGACGGACCGGCAGAAAACCACGATAGGCCAGCTCCAGGAGCGGGGTGACCCCGGGCAGCCGGGCCAGCCGCGCGGCCCAGCGCCAGCGCGGCAACCGCTCCCAGATCCTGATGAATGCCGCGGCCCCCGAAACCAGATTGCCATCGGCATCGCGCACATGAAACCGCCTCAGCGCCGCCTCGCGCGAGAGGTCATCGCCGAGATCCCCTTGCGCGGATGCGTCGACGAAACAGAGTGCCTCTGCCCCCTCCTGACGCCGGTAATGGGCGATTTCCCGCGCGCAAAGCGGGCAGGCGCCATCGTGGTAAACCGTGAGCGTGTCGTTGTTGGTCATGCCGGGGTTACGGTGCGGCGGCCCGGTCGGATCACTCCCACCAGCGGTCTATGGTGGCAATGTCGTCGTCGGACCAGCCGAAATGATGGGCGAATTCGTGCACGGTGACATGGGCGACGAGTTCCGCCAATTCCACGTCGCCGCGCGCGCGCCATTCATCGAGGATGGGTTGGCGGAAGAGCCAGACCCGGTCGGGGCCGGTGGGCTGATCGAAGACCGATTTCTCGGTCAGCGGGATGCCCTCGTAAAGCCCGGTGAGGTCGCGCGGATCGTCGATGTCGAGTTCGCGCAGCATCTGCGCGTCGGGCCAGTCGGCGACATGGATCGCCACGTCCCGGGCGGGCGCACGGAATGGCGCGGGAAAGCCCGCGACGGCATCGCGGGCGATCTGTTCGATCTCGTCAAGCGTGGGCAGCGGGCCATGGGTCATGGCCCGCATATGGCGTGCGGGCGCGGCTTACTCAAGCATCATCTGGTAGGATGTGGGCACGTAATGGAACCCGTCGCCACGGGTTTCGACAAAGCCCATGGCGGGCCAGGGCATGTGGTAGCCGATGAAGGGGATCTTGTCGGCGGCCAGCATGTCGAGGATGCGGCGGCGGGTTTGTGCGGCCATTTCCTTGTCCTGGTCGAATCGGACCTCCCATTCGGGATGGGCCAGCGACCAGACGTAGTGATTGGCGAAATCGACCGCGAGCAGCAATTGCTCGTCGCCGCTTTCGATCATGTAGGTCATGTGGCCGGGTGTATGGCCGAAGGCGGCCATGGCGGTGATGCCGGAGGCGATGCTCTCGCCATCGCCGATCATGGTGAATTGCTCGGCCAGCGGGCGGACCTTTGCCTCGAAGGCGTCGTTGTCTGTCTCGTTCCAGGCGTCGAATTCCGCCGCGCCGGTGATGTGGGTGGCGTTGGCGAAAGTGGCTGCGCCATCCTCGCTCAGCCCGCCGATATGGTCGCCATGCATATGCGTGATTACCACCTTGTCGACCTGTTCGGGCTCGTACCCCGCGGCGCGCAACGCGCCGGTGATGCCGCCGGGGTTGAGGCCGGTGTCGAAGAGGATGAGTTCGGAGCCGGTATTCACCACGGTGGGGGTGAAGAAGAACTGCGCCTTGTCGGTCGGGATATGGGCGGCCTCGGACGCCGCGGCAAACTCCTCTTGGCTGGCATTCAGGCCGAAGATGGTTTGCGGGTCGGGCACGGTGCGGGTGCCGGCCAGGAGCGCCGTGACCTCGAAATCGCCCAGCTTGAACCGGTTGAACCGGGTCGTTGCCATGCCCAGCATCTCGGCCGCGCCGAAGGCCGGTCGCGATGCGGCGGCGGCGAGCGGCAGGGCGGCTGCCCCCATGAGCGCATGGCGGCGGGTGATGGAAAAGGCGGGTCCAGTCATGTCGGGTCCTTTCTGTGGATGGCTCTCTTGCATCATACGCGGCAGGGCGCGATCCGGATGTCACGACCGCGTGAGCCCGGTGGCCGTGACTGCGCGGTGCTTTCTGGACAAAGCC
>NZ_JAWLDS010000131.1:0-6257 GCF_041686535.1 Aquicoccus sp.
AGCCTCAACTGGGTCGAGAACATGCGCGTCGCGATGGACGCCGTGATCGAAAACGACCGGATCTGCGAAGCGGCAATCTGTTATACCGGTGACATCCTCAACCCGGATCGGGCAAAGTATGATCTGAAATACTATGTTGGCATGGCCAAGGAACTGGAGGCGGCGGGGGCCCATGTTCTGGGTCTCAAGGACATGGCCGGGTTGCTCAAGCCATCTGCGGCACACGTCCTTTTCAAGGCTTTGAAAGAAGAGGTCGGATTGCCGATCCACTTCCACACCCATGACACGAGCGGAATTGCAGGTGCCACCGTTCTCGCTGCCGCCGAAGCCGGAGTGGACGCTGCGGATGCAGCGATGGATGCATTTTCGGGTGGCACCTCTCAGGCCTGCCTCGGCTCGATTGTCGAAGCGCTGGCCCATTCCGAACGCAACACCGGTCTCGACATCGCTGCCATCCGCGAAATCTCGCATTACTGGGAGGCCGTGCGAGCGCAATATGTCGCTTTCGAAAGTGGCCTTCAGGCGCCTGCATCCGAGGTTTACCTGCACGAGATGCCCGGCGGCCAGTTCACCAACCTCAAGGCCCAAGCGCGTGCGCTCGGGCTCGAAGAACGCTGGCCCGAGGTGGCGCAGGCTTATGCCGACGTGAACCGGATGTTCGGCGATATCGTCAAGGTCACGCCATCCTCCAAGGTCGTGGGCGACATGGCATTGATGATGGTCAGCCAGGGGCTGAGCCGTGCCGATGTCGAGGATCCCGAAACTGATGTGGCATTTCCCGATTCGGTCATCGACATGATGCGTGGCAATCTCGGCCAGCCGCCGGGCGGATTTCCCCAAGCCATCGTCAAGAAGGTTCTCAAGACCGAAGCCCCCAATACCGAACGTCCGGGAAAGCATCTCGAACCAGTCGACCTCGCAGCGGCACACGAACAACTCTCGGAAGAACTCGAAGGCCTCAAGACCGATTCCGAAGACCTGAACGGATACCTCATGTACCCCAAGGTTTTCCTCGATTACATGGGGCGGCACCGGATCTATGGCCCCGTACGCACCCTGCCCACCAGAACCTTTTTCTACGGGATGGAGCCAGGAGAAGAGATCAGCGCCGAAATCGACCCGGGCAAGACCCTCGAGATCCGGCTTCAGGCTATTGGTGAGACCGGAGAAGATGGTGACGTGAAGGTGTTTTTCGAATTGAACGGGCAGCCGCGCGTCATCCGGGTGCCGAACCGGCTTGTAAAATCCCAAACCGCCGTGCGGCCAAAGGCCGAAGTCGGAAACTCCAACCATATCGGAGCACCGATGCCCGGCGTCGTGGCCAGCGTTATTGTCGCCGAAGGGCAGTCGGTAAATGACGGGGGGCTTCTCTTGACCATCGAAGCCATGAAGATGGAAACCGGAATACATGCCGAGCGAGCTGGTAAGGTCAAAGCGGTCCATGTCGCACCAGGCGATCAGATCGATGCCAAGGATCTCTTGATCGAGTTGGAGGAATAATTCGGTAGGCTAGAAGAGCACGCGGGGCCGAATCCAAAAACTTGGGTCAAGACACGCTTTTTCACTTGCAGCCCCGTGTTAGATTTCATATCTCCCCCTCACCCAAGGACGCGGGCGTAGCTCAGGGGTAGAGCATTACCTTGCCAAGGTAAGGGTCGTGAGTTCGAATCTCATCGCCCGCTCCATATTTCCCAAAAGGAAACACTATGCGACATCATTGTCGCGTAGCTTCGCTGTGTATCCCGGCTTTTCTCAGAACGCATTGAATGTGAGGGTCGTCAATGACCGCTCGATTCCCTCGATATCGAGCAGATTATCGTTGATGAACTTGCCTACATCCTGATCTCTCGGGATATAGATTTTCAGGATCAAGTCATACTCACCGCTGGTTGAATAAAGTTCCGAATGCAGCTCGCGTAGCACGATCTCCTCGGCCACCTTGTAAGTCGTCCCGGGCTTGCAGCGCAGTTGAATGAAAACACACGAGCTCATCAACATCCCTTTCTTGCAGCGTCAGCCTCAAACTGGCACGCGCACCGCTGCTACGCAATACATGCCCATGTGCCTTGGTGCGGCACCACGGCGGCGAGGGTGTGATCATTACAGAACGGGTCGTTCCCGTCGCCGCATGACAGCGCATCTTCTTTCTTGTCCGACACTTTGATGCCGCCAATCACACCGGCCGCCACGCTTGCGTATCAGGTTTCTCCGGTTGTCAGGGCATCCGCAAGGCTCCTCACGTTGCGCCCCTGGAAACGTCCGGCGCAGTGTCCGGAGAATGATCTCACGAGCGATCTACCTCAGTAACCGATGGTATCAAGCCAACACTATTTTCCCGAAGAATGAAAACCTGCTTGTCTGGCAACCAAGGACGGCCACCCCACGAAGCTCATCGAAGCACTTGGAAGCGCACGTTCGGCTGCGTATAAGCGGCCCAGGACATGTGAAGGAACCAACGATGCGCAAGGCCCAGATCACCCGTGAGACGGCTGAGACGAGAATCAGCGTTGATCTCGATATCGACGGACAAGGCAACTATGATATTGAAACCGGGGTAGGATTTTTCGATCATATGCTGGACCAACTCGCACGGCATTCGTTGATCGACATGGCGGTGCGGTGCGCGGGCGATCTACACATTGACGCTCACCACACGGTCGAAGACGTCGGAATTGCGATCGGTCAGGCATTGGCACTGGCCCTTGGCGACAAGCGCGGAATCCGTCGCTACGGCGCTTGCCTTCTGCCGATGGACGATGCCTTGGTGCGGGCGGCGCTCGATTTGTCCGGGCGACCCTATATCGTCTGGAAAGCCGACTTTCCGACGGGAAAGATCGGAACATTCGACACCGAGTTGGTGCGCGAATTCTTTCAAGCCCTTAGCACACATGCCGGCATCACCCTCCATGTCGAGGCGCTGCATGGGATCAACAGCCACCACATGGCCGAGGCCACGTTCAAGGCTGTGGCGCGTGCATTGCGTGACGCTTTCGAAACGGATCCACGCAAGAGCGATACCGTTCCGTCGACTAAAGGGGCGCTCTAGTTCACATGATCACGGCGATTATCGACTATGAGTCCGGCAACCTTCATTCCGCCGAGAAGGCTTTTCAGCGCATGGCACGCGAAACCGGCGCGGGCGAGGTGCATGTCACATCCGATCCCGACCTGATCCGCGCAGCGGACCGGATCGTCCTTCCTGGCGACGGTGCCTTTCCGGCTTGCCGCAAGGCGCTCTTCGATCACCGTGGCGTTTTCGAGGCGATTGAGGAGGCCGTGATCACGCGGGCGCGCCCATTCATGGGAATCTGTATCGGGATGCAGATGATGGCAACCAGGGGGCTGGAATACCAGGAAACTTCCGGATTCGACTGGATTGGCGGCGAGGTCGGCCGCATCGAGCCCGAAGATGCGTCTCTCAAGGTCCCGCATATGGGCTGGAACGATCTGGTGATTGACCGAAAGCACCCGGTTCTGGGCGGAATCGACAGCGGACGCCACGCATATTTCGTACATTCCTATCATTTCCGCGTCAACGATCCGGACCATCGGATCGCGCATGTCGATTACGGTGAAGAGATCACGGCCATCGTCGGCCGCGACAACATCATCGGGATGCAGTTCCATCCTGAGAAAAGCCAGTCGACGGGCCTGCGCATTATCGGGAATTTTCTTGGTTGGCGGCCTTGATCATTCGATCCGGGTCCATTCCTGGCTTGAACAGATCAACCCGCCGGCCACGCATCCCTTGAGTGTCAAGCTGTCACCATTGACCTGCATCGTGCCGGTATAGACCTTGTCATTCGATGGACGCCAAACCCGGCCCGCATAACTTCCGTCGCCATTGGCTTGCATGTCGCGCACAAGAAGCTTGCCCTTGTTGGGTGAATTGTACTCACCATCCGAATTGAACGTTCGCGCAATAATACCGCAGATATTCTCACCGCAAGGTTGCATCGCGACATGTGCGTATGCCCCGTCATCAACTTCGGTATTCCACATGCCTTCTGCCGGATCGGCCACGGCAGAACCTGACCAAATCGCCGTCACCATTGCCGCCATGACCAATCTTTTCATATCGACGCCTCCTGATGAGATATGCGCACCCCTTGCGCTGCGATCAAGCAGCTTCTCGGGCCAAGTTGCATTTTACGCACGGCCATGCAAAAGCGCGTACGAAACGAGAAAGGACCAAGGTTCATGATCCTATACCCAGCGATCGATCTCAAGGATGGTCACGCCGTGAGACTTTTGCATGGCGAAATGGACCGCGCGACAGTGTTCAACGAAGATCCTGCCGCTCAGGCACTCGATTTCGTGCGGGCCGGCTGTGAATGGCTGCACCTTGTCGATCTCAACGGCGCCTTCGCCGGCGAGCCGGTAAACGCGGCCGCTGTTGAGGCGATTCTCGCGCAGACCGATGTGCCCACGCAACTCGGCGGTGGTATTCGCAACATCGAAACGATCGAACGGTGGTTGTCCAAAGGGCTGGCCCGAGTGATACTCGGCACAGTGGCCGTGGAGAAACCGGCACTGGTGCGCGAAGCCGCGCGCCAATTCCCCGGCCAGATCGCCGTTGGGATCGACGCACGTCATGGCATGGTCGCAACCAAAGGCTGGGCCGAGGAAACGGATATTGACGCGACAGATCTGGCCAAATCCTTCGAAGACGCGGGCGTTGCCGCTATCATCTACACCGACATTCTGCGCGACGGCGCAATGAAAGGCCCCAATATCGAAGCAACAGCGGCGCTGGCAAATGCCGTTTCCATCCCTGTCATCGCATCGGGCGGGGTCTCCTCACTCGATGATCTCAAGGCATTGCGCGATTGCGGGGCACCCCTGAATGGTGCGATTTCCGGTCGCGCCCTTTATGACGGTGCGATTGACCTCAAAGAGGCTTTGCAGCTCCTCGCCTAGTTTCCAGCCGCACGTTTCGTGAGATTTTCAAGCGCCCCACTCATCTTTGCAAGGTAAGGCGCATCGTCGGAGATCCCCTGCAATTCGGAGAGAGTGGCGGCGGGGTCTTCATATGCAAGCCAGACCTGCCCGGCATCATCCTGATAGACCAACACCTGGAGTGGCAGGTGAAGCCCGGCCAACGGGTCCGCCTGCATCGCGGGGGTGCCAAGCTGCGGGTTCCCGAAGATCAGGAGTTCCTCCGGCGCAAGTTCCATTCCAGCAGATGCGGCCCCGCCCGCGTGATCGACACGGGCAAAGATCGTGGCTCCTGCCTCGTTCACCGCCGCTTCCAGGGCATCCATGGTTTCGGCGACACTCCGCTTAGCCTTCACATTGACGATCTCGCCCACGGCGAGGCTCGGCATGACCGAAAGGGCTGCGACCGTGATCCAGGTTGCAAAATTCATATCCAATTTCCTTTTCAAACTTGCTCGCGTCAATTCAGTCCCCCAGTCTCTGGCATGTTGCCGCGATTCCCCATAAACAATCGCGTGAAACCTTCGTGAGAGCCAAGTCATGCTCAAGACCCGTATCATCCCCTGTCTCGACGTTGCCGATGGTCGGGTGGTCAAGGGCGTGAATTTCGTCGACCTGATCGACGCCGGCGATCCGGTCGAATCGGCGCGCGCTTATGATGCGGCTGGAGCAGACGAGATCTGTTTTCTCGACATTCATGCCACGCATGAAAACCGCGGCACGATGTTCGACGTTGTCAGCCGTACCGCCGAACAGTGTTTCATACCGCTCACTGTGGGCGGCGGGGTGCGCAGTGTCGCCGATGTGAGGGCGCTGCTCCTCGCAGGTGCCGACAAGGTCAGCTTCAACTCAGCCGCTGTAAAGGACCCTGACATCGTGGAAGAGGCGGCCAACCAGTTTGGAAGCCAATGCATCGTGGTCGCCATCGACGCCAAGACAGTCGGCCCTGGCAAGTGGGAGATCTTCACCCACGGCGGGCGCAAGCCCACCGGTATCGACGCTGTAGAGTTTGCCCGCACGGTTGTCGCCAAGGGCGCGGGCGAAATCCTGCTGACATCAATGGACCGTGACGGCACGCGCGCGGGCTTCAACCTGCCTCTGACCCGCGCCATTTCCGACGCCGTGGACGTCCCAGTCATTGCATCTGGCGGGGTGGGCACGCTGGAGCATCTGGCGGAGGGCGTCATCAAGGGCGGGGCGAACGCGGTTCTGGCGGCGTCGATCTTTCACTTCGGCGACTACACGATCCGGCAGGCCAAGGAATACATGGCCGATGCAGGCATTCCCATGAGGCTCGAATGACACTTGAGGAACTTGAG
>NZ_JAWLDS010000132.1:0-6111 GCF_041686535.1 Aquicoccus sp.
GGCGGCCTTCTGATCCACGGGATCTTCCCCGGCAGCGATCTCTTCGACAACCACCCCGAAGTCGCCTGGACCTTCATCAACTCGATGCTGTTCGGCCAGATCCTGATGTGCGTGTTCGGGCTCTACGTGGCCGGCCTCGCGGCGCGCGTGGCGCAGGTGCCGAACGCAGTGATGGCGGCCATCGTGCTCTCGCTGGCCGTGTTCGGCAGCTATTCCGTGCAGCACTCCATGGGCGACGTCTACGTCATGGCGGCGCTCGGGACGGGGATGTATTTCCTCGAGCGCTTCGGCTTTTCCGCAGCGCCGCTGGTGCTCGGGCTGATCCTCGGTCCGATCGCGGAGGCGAACTTCGTGCAGGGCGCGATGATCGCCAACGCGACGTCGAACCTGTGGATGTATTTCCTGACCGGCCCTCTCAACCTTGTCCTGATCTCGGTCGTTTTCGTCTCGGTCATCTACTCGATCTGGATGGAGCTGCGCCACAGCCGGTACACCACCAAGGACCAGGTCGTCGGCCGTGAAGAAGAGGAGGCGTCCTCGTGAGAAGCTACTGGCAATCCCAACACGTACTGGCGAGCGGGCTGGTCGCTGCCGTGGGCGTCGTCGTGGCCTATATCAGCTTTACCGCGGAGCCCTCCCGCGCCTTCCTGTTTCCGCGGATCATCTCCAGCTTCTTCGCGGTTCTGGCGCTCTGGACCTTCGGCAAGGCGCTCGTGGGCAGGACCAAGGTGGGCAACGGGCTGGACCGCGCGGCGGTCCTCCGGCTCGGGCCGGGGCTGATCGTCGCGCTGGTCTATATCTTCTGGGCGGCCAACACGCTCGGCTTCTATATCGCCACGGCGCTGACCGTATTCATTCTCTTGACGCTCTATGACCCCTCGCCGCACGACGAGCCGCGCAACTGGGTCAGGCGCGCGATCGTCACCGCCTGCTTCGTTGCGGTGATGTACGGTCTCTTCGCGATGTTGCTCAACGTGCGCACTCCGCAGGAGATCCTTTTCTGAGCCGCGATGACGGCCGAACCAACCCAACGGGAGGAGAAACGATGAAACGACTTATCGCAGCCGCGTCGGTGGCGCTGATCTCGACGAGCGGGGCCGCGCTGGCCGACATGCACGAGAACTATCCCGAACGCCCCATCACGCTGATGGTGAGCTACGGGGCCGGCGGCGCCACCGATTTCCAGGCGCGGATCGTGACCATGACCGCCGCCAACGACGACGCGCTCGGGGTGCCGATCGCGATCGTCAACCGCCCCGGCGCCGGTGGCCGCGTGGGCTGGAACCACTTTGCCGCCCAGGCCGAGGCCGACGGCTATGACCTGGCCGCCTACAACGTGCCGCATTTCATCGCCCAGTCGATCGAGGGTGGCGTGAGCTATTCCACCGACAGCTTCGAGCCGATCGCCAACTGGGGCGCCGACCCGGCGGTCTTCGTGGTCCCCGCCGACAGCGATTTCGACTCGATGCAGGACGTGGTGAGCTATGCACGGGAAAACCCCGGCGGTCTGACCTTTTCGGGCGCGGGGCTCTTCGTGGGCCACCACATCGCCGCGCTCCAGCTCGAAAAGGCGGCCGGCGTGGATCTCGCCTACATCCCCAACAGCCAGGGCGGCGCCGGCGCCATGAAGGCGGTCATCGCCGGTGACGTGCTGGGCGGGGTCAACAATCTCTCGGATGCCTTCCGCGCGCGCGAGGCGGGCAACGTCAAGATCCTCGGCGTGTTCGACGTCGAGCGCAACGACTTCCTGCCCGAAGTGCCGACCATGGCCGAGCAGGGATACGACATCGACAATGCGTCTGTGAACTTCCGCGGCATCATGGTGCCCGCCGGCACGCCGCAGCCCATCATCGACGAGCTGGCCGAGACGGTGCCCGAGATGTTCCGCAACGCGCGCGTCGTCGGCAAGATGAAGGAGGGTGGCAGCCCGATGCATGTCATGACCCGCGACGAGGTCATCGAGATGTGGCAGGCCCGCCAGGACACCCTCGAGGAACTCCTCCAAGGGCTCTGACGTCAAACTTCCGGGGCGCGCGCCGGTGCGCCCCGGTCCTTGCAAGAGGGAGGTGGAGAGATGACCGCTATCGACCCGCTGGTCGATCTGGACCACGTGATTGTCCGATCCCGCGCCGCGCAGGCCCGCTACGAGGCGGAGGGCAGCCAGGCGCGCTATGACCGGGCGGCACAGGCGGTGGCATGGGCCATCATGGAGCCGACACGCAACCGCGCCCTCGCCGAGCTGGCGGTGGAAACCACCGGCCTCGGCAATGTGAATGACAAGATCATCAAGAACCACCGCAAGACGCTCGGCCTGATGCGCGATATCAAGGACGCGGTGACCTGGGGCGTGATCTCCGACGACGCGGCAACCGGGATCACCGAGATTGCCCGCCCAATGGGCGTGGTGGGGGCGATCGTGCCCTCGACCAACCCGGCGGCAACCCCGGCGAACAACATCATCAACGCGGTAAAATGCGGCAACTCCATCGTCGTGGCCCCGTCGCCCAAGGGCGTGCCCAGCTGCCAAGCCTTGCTCGGCTATATTCATACGGAGTTCGCCAAGATTGGCGAGGATCCGGACCTCGTGCAAATGGTGCCGCCCCCGGGCTCGAAGGACAAGACCCATGCCCTGATGCAGGGCTGCGACAAGATCGTTTGCACCGGCAGCCAGAACAACGTGCACCGCGCGCAGACGGCTGGCACCCCCGCGGTCGCCGTGGGCGCCGGCAACGCGACGGTGATTATCGACGAGACCGCCGATCTGGCGGCGGCGGCGGAAAAGATCCGCGCGTCGAAATGTTTCGACAACGCCACGTCCTGTTCGTCGGAGAACGCGGTCGTAGTGGTCGATGCGGTCCTTGAGGCCTTCGTCGAGGCCATGGCGGGCGCGGGCGGCGCCGTGGTCGAGGATGAGGCGGCCATCGTCGCGGCCATGTGGCCCGACGGGCATCTGAGCCGCCAGGTAATCGCGCAGGATGCCGACAGGATGATCTCGGCCCTCGGGCTTGACGGGAAGGTGCCTGAGGGGACCGAGTATATCGCCGTGCGCATCGAGGGCATCGGACCGGGCCACCCTTTGAGCGGAGAGAAGCTCAGCCGGGTGCTGGCCCTCTACTGCGCGCCGGATTTCGACGCGGCGGTGGAGACTACGCGCGCGATCCAGCGGCATCAGGGCGCGGGCCACTCCGTGGGGCTGCACAGCAGCGACGACTCGCGCGCGATGATCCTCGCGAGGGCAATCCCGACCAGCCGGGTCATCGTCAACCAGCCACACACCTTCGCCGTCGGCGGGTCCTTTACCAACGGCATGCCGTTCTCGCTGTCGATGGGCTGCGGATCCTGGGGCGGGAACACCACGCATGAGAACCTGCATTGGCGGCATTACCTGCAATCCACCAGGATCGTGCGGGAAATCCCGCCACGCGAGCCAAGCCTCGAGGATATCTTCGCGGGCTACTGGGAGGAGGCCGGAAAATGAAGATGACCGAAAACACCCCGCCCCAGGGGACGATCCGCGATTGGCTGGACATGCGCGCCGATGCTGGCGGCGTGGCGGTCGTGTTTCCCGAAAGCGGGACCGAGCTGACCTGGGACGCGCTGCGCGAGGGGGCAATAGGCTTTGCGAGGACGCTGACGGCGCGCGGCGTCTATCGGGGCGAGAGCGTGGCCGTGATCGCCCCCAACAGCCGCGAGGCGCTGTTCGCCTTTTTCGGCGCGGTCTATGGCGGGTTCCGCGCGGTGATGATCAACCTTGCCGCGGGGCGCGATGCCATCGCCTATGCGCTCGAACACTCCGAGGCCCGGTTTGCCTATGTGCACGCTGACTGCACCGAGCTTTTCGCGGGGGCTGCGGGCGAGGGTCTCGAGGCCCTGACGCTGGAGGCGGCGGGAGACGCTGCGCTGCATGAGGTCACGCCGGAGGATCACGCGTTGCTCATGTATACCTCAGGCACCACGGGGCGGCCCAAGGGGGTGGTGCACAGCCATGCCAGCCTTCTGGCGGGTGGCTGGACCACCGCTGTGGCGCATCGTCTGGAGCGCGAGGACCGGGGCTTATGCGTGCTGCCGGTCTACCACATCAACGGCCTCTGCGTGACGGTGATGGGCAGTCTCGTCTCCGGCGGGTCGCTGGCGATGACGGCGCGCTTTTCGGCGTCGCAATTCTGGGTGCAGGCGGGGGAGGCCCGGGTCACCTGGTTTTCGGTCGTGCCGACGATCATCTCGCATCTGCTGCACGGCGAGGGCGAGCCCGACACGCAGTGTCGCGCGCGGTTGCGGTTCGGCCGCTCGGCCTCCTCGGCGCTGGCGGTCGAGACGCAATCGGCCTTCGAGGCCCGCTTCGAGGTGCCGATCATCGAGACCATGGGACTGACCGAAACGGCGGCGCAGATCCTGTCGAACCCGCTGCCGCCCGCGACGCGCAAGATCGGCTCGCCGGGCATCGCCTATGGCTGCGAGGTGCAGATCCAAGACGGCGACGGGAATGAGACGCCCGCTGATACTGAGGGCGAGATCGTGGTGCGCGGACCAAACGTGATGCTCGAATACCTCAAGAACGCCGACGCGACCCTTGGCACCTTTCGCAACGGCTGGCTCAGGACGGGCGATCTGGCGCGGATGGACGGTGACGGGTATGTTTTCGTGACCGGTCGCCTGAAGGAATTGATAATCAAGGGTGGCGAGAATATCGCCCCGCGTGAGGTGGACGAGGCGCTCTATTCCCACCCCGATGTGGTGGAGGCGGCGGCCTTTGCCAGGCCATGCACGCGCTATGGCGAGACGATCGAGGCGGCGGTTCGCGTGTGCGAGGGCTCGGCGCTCGACCCGGCGCAGCTGATCGATATTTGCCGAGACAGGCTGGGGCCGTTCAAATCGCCTGACCGGGTGCATTTCATGGCGGAGCTGCCCAAAGGGCCGTCAGGCAAGATCCAACGGTTGAAGCTTGCCGATAATTTGCCGCCCGCTCAGGAAGTGTCGGAAAAAGGCTGACCAAGTCCGCGACGACAGGATCGCGGAAGCGTTACCGGCACGGCATCACGTGCCGTCCGGGAGCGCCATGTGTCAGCCTGACCCGCCTTGACGAGGTAACCGCCTCCCAACGGCATCGGTGTGCCAAGGGCTGGATCGGCGCCGAAGCGTAACTATAGTTGAGCGGCGCCAAACCTATCTAACCTGGATTATTCATAAGGATGTGGTGAGGTTGGCATAAACTATTGAATTTTTTTATTTTTCGGTTGTCGACGCCAGAAAATTCAATTTCCAAGGTACGTCCCCTCACCATGAACCAGTCTACCGTCGCCGCACCCGCTTTGTCACCCTTGAACGGCAAACCCATCCTTCTCAATTTTGACGGCGCGGAGATGAGTTCCGATGCCGGACTGACGCTCTTGCGGAAAGTCGAACGCCGGCACGACCTGGCAGGTCTTGTCGCCTCCTACCGCCTCGAACTCGAGGACGCGTCCTTGCGCAAAACTATCGCCAAAATGGATGACGAAACGCCTCAGACCTGATAGCCAAAATTCACTGCCTCACGGCAACGCGTCACAGGTGGGCGGATCCCCCGGAACAAGTGGGCGCATGTTGTCGGAATGGGTGGGCGGATGCCCTGGAATACGCAGGCGGGGCCTGCACGTGTCGGCAATGCCAATCTCGGCGTGGCGCCAGACTTGGCCCATTGCCCGATTCGTGCGGGCATCTCGGATCTCTCTGCGGACGTGCCAGACATCGCTCACGCGCAGCGAAGCTCCGAAATATCCCGCACTACGGTCTTCCACCCAAAAAAATGCTGCGTAATGCACGAATGGCCGCAAAGCGAAGGCTGCGGTGCGGCGTTGGAGCGACCGACGAGTGGCGGCTCTGGGCCGGTCACGTCATGAATTAAGCCAAGCGTTCGCAACTTTGCACAGGCAGTTCCCTGCGCATTGCTGCCAACCCGGCGGATCGGTGGGACCCGTATTTTGATGAAATTGTTTGATGCCTGGAAGCCGCCTCTTTCCCGCCGGTCGTGCGCGATGGTTATGAAGACGACCGCCTCAATCGGGTGCGCGGAGCAAAGCGAAATTTCCAATTGCCTGATGTCGATCAAGGAGATTCACGAGCGCATCGGCTAAG
>NZ_JAWLDS010000133.1:0-5930 GCF_041686535.1 Aquicoccus sp.
CGCTCCCCAAAGAAGCTGGCGGCGGCGTCCCCATGGCCGGCCCGGAAAACTACGCAGCATGATCCGAAACCAGGCGGCAACTACCTTGACAAACACCGTACGCAAGGGGCAGGGCGTGCTCGTTTTCTCCTGACATTCTGACCAGGATCATCCGCTCTGCGTCTCTCGGGTTACAATCGCGACCTCAGGTTTTAAAAGGCAGATGCACGAAGCGCTTTCCAGCTCTTCGAGCGCACGAATCGGGCTTCAAAGATTGTGCCGCGTTCAGGGCAAACCCAATCTCGTATCTTGAGATGATTCGGTCCATGTTTCGGGTCGCGCGACAACTAAAAAGAGAAGCAACTTTTATACGTACATCCAGAAGAAGATCTCGTGAGTGCGGTTTACCCAAACCCTCAAACATTCGTGACTTCTTTGTGCCGCAAGAGTTGATCTGAAAGATAAGTATGACATAATCATGATATATTAAGGTTTCTTGGGCTGGCTGCAATCCAACAATTTTCTGCAAGATATAATTGATGGATTATGAGAATATTTCGAGGTGAACGCGGATGAACGAGAACGGTTTAGCGGTTTCGAGAGTGTATGGTTTGGACAAGACCTTGAACAGCGATAATCCAAAGGACATCATGCAAGTTTGTGTTCATTCCTCGTGCATCCTTGCGGATGCTATGAATGAGCACCGTCAGGAGCATGCCTTTGAAAGAGGCCCCGCATCGGCCGTTGGTGGCGGCCTCAAACGCGTATTCGACATGTTGTTTGCGATTTTCGCGATCCTGACGTTTCTCGTTCCGATCACCGTCATCATGATTGCATTGAAGGTATATTCCCGGGGCCCGATATTCTTTGCCCATGAAAGGGTTGGTCTCGGCGGAACCCGGTTTCGGTGCCTGAAATTCCGAACAATGGTCGTGGATGCCGAAGAGCGCCTTCAAACCCTTCTTTCATCGGACGAAAAAGCGGCTGCCGAGTTCGCCCAGACCCGAAAGCTGAAGAACGATCCCCGGATCGTTCCGTATGTGGGTGCGTGGCTGCGCAAGTCGAGCATGGACGAACTGCCTCAGTTCTTCAATGTGCTTGTGGGCGAGATGAGTGTGGTCGGGCCGCGTCCCGTGACCGAAGACGAGATCCATGAACATTACGGGACCGACCATGCCTACATGAGAGCACGTCCAGGCATTACAGGTCTGTGGCAGATTTCAGGCCGCAACGATATTGATTATGCTGAACGCGTCGAGCTTGATGAAATTTATATAAAAACATGGAATTTCCGGAGAGATCTGTCGATTATCCTCCGCACAGCGGCAGTAATTTGCCGAGACCGTAACGGTTACTGAGCAATTTATCGCTACTTCCCAAACATTGACCTTGGACAGTGCTTTTTGTGCATTGAATCCATTCGCAACCTAGGATAGCGTCAACGACACAATTGAGTTGCGGTGCCAGTATTGTTTCCATGAAGGTCGATTTTGGATCACTGAGATCAAGATGCAGGTATCGCTCAGCGATCCACAATCGATACGGAAGTCATATCTTGTCCGAATTTGGAGCGTGTGTCGATGGGATGGTCGCTGTTGCAAGATGTTCGCCGTGGCTGTCGGGAAGACAAGGGCTGCCGGGTGCACTTCGGATCGAAGATTGAAAACACGTCCCTCGCATCGAAATCGACCGGCACGATGTGCTGCGCAATGGCCAAATCAAGGATGATGGACGCCAGTATGCTCTCGTCGGACTATAGCCATCCTGGCAAGATCGAAAGCTTCGGAAAAAGATCGGCCGAACGCTCGGCCCGTCGTAGCCTTTCCTTAACACATGGCCTTGACACTGGGCGTCAAGGCCATGTGGCACATCCGGAATATCACTTTGATCGGTACATGCTATGAAACAACTGATCGTCGGCGCCCCCATTTTCGCGGTTATCATGACTGCGTTGCTCATCTTTTCAGGAGTGGCTTGGTGGGTGGCGATCTGCGCGTTCTTCCTTGCAGCCCCATTCATGATTGGTTTGGCGACCTTTTTGTGCAACACGATCCTTCCATGCCATTACGAGGATCGGAAGGGTTCGGGAACCAAGAGCGCGTCGTCGTGATCCCTGGGGGCCGGTACGTTCGGGATGGTGATGCCGGGTTACTCCGGCGTGATCCGACGGCGGATCGCCATGATTGCTCCGATCCAGAAAATCACGTGGAACAGGACGAACGGCTTCAGAAAATCGGATTCCGTCATTGTTCGGGCAAGCACGATCATCATGTGTGAAAAGATGTAGATCGCCGGCATCGACCCTTCCGTAATCGCCCAGCGACCGATCATGAAGATGCCCCACGACAGCGCAAGAATCATGAGGCCGAGGCCGATCAGCCCTTGGTGAACGGCGATCTCGTAGTAGCTGTTGTGAAAATTGAAGGTATCCCAGGGATCTTTGTAAAACTCGAAATGTATCCTCTGGACAAGCGGCGACTCGTGGTAGCGCCAGAAGCCGCCTGCACCGACACCCAGCAGTGGATGCTCACGGATCTGGTTCTCTGCATAGTGCCACAGAACGGTTCGTCCTGTCAGCGTGCTGTCCTTGTTGAAATGTGACAAGATCGCATCGACAAGTTCGACCTGCTGGTAGGGCAGGATTGCCGATGCAACGATCAGCACGATGCCGAGCGAAAGAAACAGTATCGCAAGCCGGCTGGCGCGCAGCAGCCCCCCGCGAAGGATCACGGCCCCTGCGATCAACAGCAGGGCAGAGGCCAGCACCAGAAGCACGGCGGTGGCGGAGTTGCTGGCACCGGCCAGCCAGGCGGCGATACTCGCCATTCCGAGGGAGGACAGTCGGAAAAGCCACCTCGTGCCGGGATCGAGGAATACCGCAAAGGTGACGACCCAAAGGATCACCATGGTCTTGCCCATCGTGTTCTTCGAGGGGAAGATCCCAAGGTCGCCACGGCCGAACCCGGACGCGACGGCGAACAGATGGACGAATGCAATGACGCTCGCCGCGATGCAGATGGCATGCATGATCTGCCGCGCGCTGAGTGTGGCGGCGACCTGAAAGCAGATCATCAGCGTCAGGAACAGATAGAGCGCCTGCTTGAACGCATCGACGGGTTCCACGGCCCAGAGCAGCGAGATCAGGCACCAGGTCGGAAAGAGCAGCACGACCCATGCCCGTGCCAGAAGCGGGACGATCTTGGTCTGATCGCGCCAGATGCTATAGGCGTAATAAAGCGCCAGCGGATAGAGCAGCAATTCATCGCCGCGGAACTGGACGAATGTCACGGTCGACCAGATCGTGAAGACCATGAAGTCCCGCACTTGCGGCGATATGCGCAGCGTCGGGCCGATCGTGTGGCCGACTGTCACATGCGCCATGACAGGGCTCCTGTTTCTGGTGTCCCATCCGACCGATATTAGTATCGGCCGTTACCGAATCGAATGCAATTGATCTTTTCGGTGCCAACATGATTATGAAGGCAGTGAGCATGAGACAGGGCAGGACGAAATGAAAAGGGTCACGGCCATCGACGGGCATGTTCACATTCACCCGCGCGCCGATGTGGGAGTTCTGCTGGATGCCGCGGCGTGCAATATCGCCAGACTGGCAGGGGAAGGGGCCGATCCCTGCCTCCTTCTGACCGAAACCGCCCGGGCCAACGCTTTTGCCGAAATGCGTGCCGGTCACCGTGAGGTCCGCGGCTGGACGATCGACCGGTTGCCCGCAGATCCCGCCGTGATCGTGGCGCGCCGCGGGACCAGCCGTTTGCAGATCATCTCGGGGCGGCAGATCGTTACCTTGGAACGGCTTGAAGTGCTCGCCCTCGCCACGTGTGACAGGTTTTCCGATGGCCAGTCACTGGGCGACACGCTTGCAGCGGTGCAGGAGGCCGGGGTTCCCGCGGTACTGCCTTGGGGGTTGGGCAAATGGCTCGGCCAGCGCGGACGCCTTGTCGCCGACCGGATCCATCGCGGGGACCGGGGGCTGATGCTGGGTGACAACAAGGGACGCCCGAGGCCCTGGCCCGCGCCGAAACTTTTTCGTGAGGGGCGCGGATATATCGTGTTGCCGGGGACCGATCCCCTGCCGATACCGGGCAGTGAGGTCACCGTGGGAAGCTTCGGATTCCTGCTCGAGGGCGCGCTGGACTGCGATCGCCCCGCTGCGGATCTCGTGACCCGGCTTCACGGGCTGCGCCATCAACCGCCTGTCTTCGGGACCAGGATGACGGGGATCGCCGCGCTGAGCGCGCAATTGGCCTTGCGGCGGGCGAAGCATGCAGGGGATGTGGCGTGAAACGCGCAACCGTCGCTGACCTCGCCGCGGAGCCTTTCGACATCCTCGTCGTCGGTGGTGGCATCTACGGGATGATGACCGCGCGAGAGGCCGCCTTGCGTGGCCTGCGCGTCGCGCTTGTCGAACGGGCGGATTTCGGCGGCGCGACATCGCACAATTCTCTCAAGGTCATGCATGGCGGGGTCCGGTATGTGCAGCATTTCGATCTGGGGCGGCTTCGGGCCTCGGCGCGGGAACGCGCCTTCTGGCAGGCCGCCGCGCCGCAACTGGTCCACCCGATGGAGTCCATCATTCCGTTGTTCGGCCACGGTGTCCGGGGACCAGGTGCCTTTGCCGCGGCCGCGGCGCTCTACACGGTGGCTTCGGCGGGGCTGCGCGGTCCGGGATATGGCGGCACCGGCGTGGTGTCGGCACGCACCGCACGCGCCAGGCTCGGCGATCTCGCCCCGGCCGGGTTGACAGGCGGGGGGGTCTGGCGCGACGGGCAGATAAAGGATGTCAACCGGCTGCACATAAGTGTGTTGCGCAGCGCTTTCGAAGCCGGGGCGATGCTGTCCAACCATGTCGAGGCCGTGGCGCTGATTCGTGAGGGCGATGCCGTCACGGGCGCCCGGGTGCGGGGGGTGTTCACCGGAGACGAAGGCACGGTCCGCGCAGGCGTGACCGTCTGTTGCTCCGGCGCGGCGACCGCACGGCTCGCCGACGGTGCGATCCCGGGTGCTGCGCGTCGTTTCCCCGGCTTCGCGCGCGCAACGAACCTTGTGATCGACCGGCCCGCGGAAGCGGCCGCGAAGGGCATCGTCAGTCGCGGCCGCTCGGACGCCATCGTGGACCGGGGCGGCCGCATGTTCTTTCTGACACCCTGGCAGGGCCGAACGATCATCGGCACCCACGAGTCGTCTGTATCGGACGGAACCGCGCGCGATCCGGTGGATATCCGGCATTTCCTTGAAGAGATCACCGAGGCGGCCCCGGCCCTCGGCCTCGCGGAGCGGGATATCGTGTGGGTTCATCAGGGTCTGATTCCGGCCGATGTCGATGACGGCCCGAACGGGGTTCGGCGCATGACACGCGGAACGCTCATCGATCATGCCGAGGCGGACGGCGTCGGCGGGCTCATCAGCGTCGTCGGCGTGAAATACACGACCGCGCGCCTCATCGCGGAACGCGTGATAACACGTACTGGCCGCCAACTCGATGCGCCGCCGGCTGATCCCGAGGTCTCCTGCAGAACGTCCTTGCCTGAGGTCGCTCCGGCGTTGGTCGACACGGACTCGGACCGGACGCTGGACGCGCGGATGCGGGATGCTTTCGAAAATGAGATGGCCGTGACGCTCGCCGACGCCATCATCCGGCGAACAGGTCTTGCAGAGCTTGGTTCGCTGGATGTCCGGGCCTCGGTTCTCAAGGATCGTGTCCTGCGTGCCGCGGCAAAGGTGCAGGCCTGGGACGACCGGCGCATGGCGCAAGAGCGTGACACACTCGACTGCGCGCTGGCCGAGGCGGCGCCCGTGAACGGACGCCACCCCGGTATTGTCAAAAAGTGATCAGAAGATCGTCTCCGGTCCAGAGTTCCTGGGCGTCCAGTCCCCGGCCGTTGCGGATATAGACGAGGGGGATGAAATCGTCACCGCCGCCATCGACGTCGATC
>NZ_JAWLDS010000134.1:0-5767 GCF_041686535.1 Aquicoccus sp.
TCGCCATCCGGATGTTCTCGGTGCGGTCCTATGCCCTTGCGACGCAGTCCGGCCAGTCCGACTACACAATCTGAAATTGAACTATCGTTGCGAAGCTTTTCGCGTTTTACTCCGGCAAGTCGTGGATATGAACAGCCGGACAAACGTCTCTTGCCATGTCTCGGAGATGGGCGTGATGGGTCAGGTAAATCACTTGGCCGGTCTTGCTCATCTTTGCCATGAGACCAAAGGCCTCGGCAGCGCGGTGATCGTCAAAGCTCTCCATGATGTCATCCGCGATAAACGGCACAGGGCCGCTGTTGCGGGCGAACTCGTGGTATCCGGCGATGCGCAGGGCGAGGTAGAGTTGTGCTCTCGCGCCGTCTGAAAGCTGGTCCGCGTGTTTGGAGCCCCCGTCGGTCGCCATCGCCACCAGGATTTCGTGGGTGCCGTCGGGCTGTGCGGCCAAACCCGAATAGCCGTTTCGCGACATGATGCGGAATGCCTCTGAGGCCCGGTCGAGCATGCCGCTGCGGTGCGTGTCGCGATAGCTTCTGAGGGCGGCGTCGACGGCAAGGAGGCCCAGGCGTTGACGCAGGTGACGCCGGGCGCCCTCCTCCATTTCCAGCAGCAGGGTCTGGCGCTGTTCGTCCAGCCGCGCCACCGCACCGTCACCGCCTACGGCCTCTACGGCCTCGTGGGCCTTGCGGAACGTGTCCTGTGCGTCTTCTTGGGTGGCGCGCAGCCTTTCCAGATCGTTCCGCAGGCTTTCTGCACGCGCGGCGAGCGCGTCGGCGTCAACCCCCTCAAGCCGCGCGCGCGCCTCTTCAACCGTGTTGCTGCGCATTTGGGCGCAGAGGTCTTCGGTCAGATCCCGCCGCGCCGCGCGCAATCTCGACACCTCTCCGGCGCGGGTCAGCGCATCGCGTGCCTCTGCCCAGTTGGCAGCCCCGAAATGGCGGGAAAATTCGGCGGTGCGTCCAAGGTGAATCTTTTCTGCCTCTTCGACCTCGCTGAGGCTCTGCCGTGCCGCCATCAAGCGTTTTTCGATGTCGGCACGCTGTGACTCCTCGCGTTCGGCGGCGCGCAGGCGCGTGGTCAGGGTGCGCCAGAGGTCTGATACCGCGCCATCGACAGGCAGCCCGAGCCGGTCTGCCAGCGCTTTGACCGCCTGTTCGAAGCTGTCGATGTTGGCCTGCATGGTCTGCGTGCGGTGTGTCAGATCGGCGACCTCGCGGTAATGCTCGCGAAGGCGGTCGAGTTCTTCGAGGATCGCGCGCATCTCGGCAACGCCGAGCGATGCGCCTGCCATCCAGGTCTCGGCGCGGGTGGCCTCCCAGGCGGCGTGCCAGTCGGCCTGTGCGTCGATGGCGGACTGAAGTGCAGCTTCGCGGCGGGTGAGATCTTGCTGCGACTGGGCGACGGTCTCCTGCAGGGCCTCGAGCTGGGTGGCGCGATCCAGCAGGGCTTGCGCGGTTTCGAGCGCCAGGGCCAGACCGGTGTCAGGGGGCATCTCGCAGCCCATGTGGGTCAGCGCGGTCAGAAGATCGGCCCGTGCTCGCGCGACGCGTTGCTGGTGGCGGGCCTGTTCGCGCAGGGCGCGCTCATGGGTGTCCGCCGCCTTTTGCGCCGCGTCCAGCCGATCAAGCCAGGCGCGCAAGGCTGGCATGTCCATGTCGGCGGGAAGGGCGCCGGAGACGGCGGACACGGTCGCCGCAAGCTCCTGCGCGAGGGCCGTGCACTGCGATTTCGCGTGGTCTGACTGCTTTCGCGCCATTGCGACCTGCCGTTCGGCCTCGGCCAGATCCCGGTCGGCACCGGCCGCCTTTTCGGCATGGGCGTGGTGCTGCGCGAGTGTAGCCGTCACCTGATCGTCGAGGCGCAGGGCCTTTTCGAAACGGTCGGCGGTTTCGTCGGTCAGGGCGGCACGGTGGCGTGACCATTCCATTTCGCGCCGCGACCTGATTTGCGCGGCCTCTTCGATGGTCACAATGGGTGTTGCACCGATGGCATCACGTTTCGCCCGAGCCTGTTGCAGGGCGAGGTCGAGTTGATCCAGTCGATCTTGCGCGCGTTCGGCGTCTCTGCCTGCCTTGGCAATATCGGTTTCGAGCCGTTCGAGGACGGCATGTTCGGGCCGCGCCAGATCAGCCAGCGCGGCGGCATCGCCCGACCACGGGACCAGGGCCGCCTGCGCCGATTTCAAGTCTGCCGCGGTCTCCTCCACCTGTGCCTGCGCGCGATCGCATGCGCCGGTCGGATCGTCGCGCCGGACGCCCTGCACCAGACCGTCGAGCCCGCCAAGGTCTGACGCATTGCCCCCGGCCTCTTGCAAGCGTCGTGTCGCACGTTGCAGGGCTGCACGGGCGTCCTCCAGCTCCTTGTGGGCGGCGTCGCGGGCCGTTTCAAGGCCTGAATTCCGCTCGATCAAGTCCCTGATGCGGCCAAGGGTGCGCGCGTCCGGCAGGAGAGTGACCGGATCTGTCCCGTCCTGCCCGAGACGCGCGAGACTTTGCTGCATCGCCTCGATTCTTGAGGCGAGATCGCCGCGGCGTCTTGGCAGGTCCTTGATCGCCTCGTCATGCGCCGATTTCAGGCCCTCGACCTCGGCGATCGTCTCGCGCACTTCGAGGACAGGCCGATCCGGCACACAGTCTTGCAGTTCGGAGTCCAGTCCTGCCACGGTCTTTCGTGCGGTCTCCAACCGGGTGGCGATGGCGGCCTCTGCGCGGTCCAACTCGGGTAGCTCGGCGAGCCATCCCTCGGGAGGTTCCGGTAATGCGCCGTAACCGGAAATCTGTGCGTCGAGGCGTTCCAGCCTTGGCAAGAGCGGGATGGCGGTGCTCAGTCGCTCGGTCTCGATCACCTCGGCCTGCGCGGTTTCAACGGCCTCTCGCGCATTTTGCCATGCGTCCCGGGCCGTGTCGCGTTCCGTCGACAGGCGGGCATATTCGGCCGCTGCCGTGTCCAGATCCCTGATCTGCCTGCCCAGGTCGTCGAAGGCGGCACCAAGGTCGCGGAGCACGCCCTTGCGCCCGGATTTGTTCAGAAACGTCTCGGACTCCGCGCGCAACCCGTCCAGTTGCGTGGCAAGATCGGTCAGGCCTGCGCTGGCCTGGAACAGGAGTTCACCCAGATCGCCCTTGCTGGCAAGGATGCTTTCCCCGCCTTCATCAAGTGTCTGCCGGTTGAGCGAGAACATCGCCGCGTAAGACGATCGGTCGAGCCCGCGCAGCCCGCCATGCAGCAGCGCTTCGCCCACCGGCGCGCCTCTCGCATCGAGCAGCGAGGTGTCGCGTTTCTTGACCCGGACCAGATCATGCGTCCGCCCGTCGATCTCCAGCGCGGCCCCCAGCTGCATGGTCTGGTAGGAATGAAGGAACGCCATTCGGCTTTGCACGGGGATCTGGAACAGAAAATCCAGCCAGCCTTCGAGCAGGGTGGATTTCCCGGCCTCGTTGGCTTCGTAAATCACGTGCAGGTCGGGGGCACCGGTGTCTGGAGCCGGAAAGGCAAGGCTCACATCCGTGAACTTGCCATAGCGGGTGAGGTCGAGCCGGTTCAGCCGCATCGCTCAGCCCCCGTTTTCTTCGAGGCGCGCGAGCACCTCCATTGCGCCCTGTTGCATCGCCTCGGCGATAGCGGCGGCGGTCTGTTCTTCGCTTTCCCCCAGAAGCCCCCGCAACTCGCGCGGGAGGTGTTTCAGCAAGCGATCCACCTCGTCCTGCACAGCCGGGGCATCGGGGCGCAAGCCTGTCTGCTCGATGATTCGGACCAGTTCGCCTACCGCCCCACCCGGAGAGGCGGTCGCGCCGGTGTCCAGTGCGACCTCGATCTTGTCGATCCAAAGCGCGCCGATTTGTTCTGCGACGGCCTGTGCCTCGGCGTGCAGCACATCGGCGTCACGGCCGATCCTCCAGGCCAGCGGTGTCGCCCCTGTCAGAACGGGCCGCATGATCAGGTGTTCGCCAGCGTGGTGCTGCCGCGCCGAGCGGATGGTGTGCTTCAGTGCCTCCACGAGGTCGTGCCAGTCGGAGAGTTGGCTGCACTCCACCGGGAGGCGCTCGAACTGCGCCATGGCAAGGTGCCGTTCCGCGAGATCGACCGACCCGTCATCGGCCACCGAAACCAGCGTAACCGACTTGGCCCCGGCCTCGCCTATGTCGCGCCCTTGCGGGATGCCCGGCATGACCACGGTAGTGGCACCGGGGTAGGCGGCGCGCTGGTGGATATGCCCCAGTGCCCAGTAATCGAATCCGGTGGCCTGAAGATCCGACAGGGCGCAGGGTGCGTATAGGTCATGTCACTGCGCGCGCCCCAGCGAGCTGTGCAGCACGCCGATGTTAAACGCCCCCCGCACCGGGGCCTGGAACCGGTTGAGCAGGGTCTCGGGGGCGTGAGGCTTGCCGAACGAAATGCCGTGCACCGCGACCGCATGCCCGCCCCAGGTGGTTTCGATCATGTTGGCCTTGCCGGAAAACACCGTGATGCTGTCCGGCAGTGCGAGTTCGCGCGTGATTTTGGAGGCGGCGTCGTGGTTGCCTCGGATGATGAATGCCGGGATACCCGCTGCGGCCAGCCGCTCCATCTCCTGAGTGAGAAAACGCGCCGTTTTCATCGAGGTCTGGCCGCTATCGTAAAGGTCTCCGGCGATCAGAAGAGCCTGGACATGCTCGGCCAAGCAAAGATCGACTAGCCGGCTGAAGGTGGCCCGGGAGGCGTTGCCGACAAGCTCGGCCAGTCCTGCGTCGCGCAGGGCAAGGGATTTCAGTGGGGAGTCGAGGTGAATATCCGCTGTGTGAACGAACTTGAATGCCACCTCGACCCCGTGTTGCTGATTGAACCTGTAGGAGGCGGTGTGACCACGGAGCGGTGACCGTCAAGGGAAAGTATGGAATCAACGTGATGTTCGGGAGGTGAGGGCATCCGACGAAAGCGGTGTCTGTGAGGGCATGACCATCAATTCGTTCTCCTGCACACTCAAGTGTAAACTCCAGCCGGTCAATTGTCTCACGCTTATTGGCACGGAGGGTGGCGTCCCTAAGGGGTCATTCTGGCCTCTACCGGAATCGACGCCTTACCCAGATGC
This sequence comes from Aquicoccus sp., assembly GCF_041686535.1. NCBI lineage: Bacteria > Pseudomonadati > Pseudomonadota > Alphaproteobacteria > Rhodobacterales > Paracoccaceae > Aquicoccus > Aquicoccus sp. The sequence continues at coordinate 5,069 of NZ_JAWLDS010000134.1, forward strand.
AACAGGTAAGCACAAGAAAACTTAGTCACGGCGGTATTGAGATAATGGCACTTGACTCAACCTTAACGTGCAGTAGCATATAGCTTGTTATCAAGTTCGGAATATCATGGTGAAGCAAACTCCACTCCCCACGATCGCACCCCTTATTGTCATCATCGATGATGAGTTCTTCCGTATTGCAATGGATGCCGTGCTCGAGAAATGGTTTGGGACAGGCACGGTCGTCACCTGCGCCACCGCGAAGGAAGCCGTCGAGCAGCTTTCTAACGGTACCGATTTTGGCCTCGGGATCGTCGATCTGAATATGCCCGGCATTGACATTCACGACCTTCTGAGCTCGCTGAGAGCTGCACAACCGGCAATGCGCATTGCCGTGTTCTCGGCCTCGAGATCGAGCGAGGATATACTAACGGCGCTCTCGGCGGGAGCGCACGGCTTCATCGACAAAGGGCTCGGCATCACCGAAGCCGAAGTGGCAGTTCGCCAGATTGCGAACGGGTCGGTTTACGTGCCCCCCTTCCCACCGCAGTCGGACAGGATGGCGCAGAAGGGCGATTCCGGGGGCAAGCGGACCACCGTCGCACTGACGACGCGTCAGAAGGATGTGCTCCGTCTTCTCGTCGAGGGGCGGTCCAACAAGGGGATCGCGCGCGTGCTCAACATCACTCCCAGTACCGTCAAGTTCCACATTTCCTTCAT
>NZ_JAWLDS010000135.1:0-5659 GCF_041686535.1 Aquicoccus sp.
GTTGCGACGGGCGCGGATTCGGCTTCGGTGGCGCTCAGTTCGTAAGTGCCGGTCTCGGAGTCGAATGCGTCGGCTTCGATGTAGTATGTGCCAGATTCATTTGCCGTGTATGTCAGCGAAACGCTGTTAGTTCCAAAGCCGTCTTCCTGCGAAAGCCAGTTACCCGAGCTGTCATATAGCCCAACGAAAGGATTGTTCAGAGACCCGCCGCCGGAGCCCCCTTGCAGGTCTATCGTGTAGGTATTCCCTGCCGTCAGGTTGATCGCGACCCAGTCTTCGTCATTGGTGTCTGCGATAGTCCCCTCGAAGGTATCACCGACGGACATCGTGTAGGTGGTCGATGTGTTGTCCGCAGCATCGACAGTCTCGGTGAAAGTCGCATTCATTGGCTCGATGTAGTTATGAATGGCTGGGTCCGAAGGCGTCGCCATCGTGCAGATGATACACATGGTCAGTTTTTCTCTTCTGGCTGAGGGTTGGTATTCGTCGCGTCACGCAGCAATGCGCCGACCTCCGGCGCGCTTTTCAGGAGCGCATCGGCAAAGGCCTTGAGCTTGCGAGGAGATGCGGATGCCATGCTGGCATCGAAGGAATGGCTGGCACCGTCGATCTGCTCGCCCTGCGGGCCTTTGCGGGCGCTCAGATGCGCCTCCTGCGGCCCGTCTATCGTCAGGGTGATGGAGACTTCCGTGTCGCCATTCGGCTCTGTCTGGTCAGCTGGCACGCGGCGGATGACGCTTCTTTTCGAGTTCTCCGCAAGCGTCTGGATGAATTGCTGACAGAACATTTCCGCCGCCTGCACGGGAAGGCCATCGGGTGCAGGTGCGCAATGGAGGCGAATCACCGATCGCTCGATGCTGGAAGCCATGCTCTGGTCAGGCTGATTCATCAAAAGCACCCCAAGTAGCAAAAAGCAAAATCTAACATTCCTTGCAGTAGGAGCTATCAATCTTGATCTCCGTCCACCGAAAGTTTGCAACAATGAATCATGGTCCACGAAGAATCCGGCAAAAAAAAGGTCATGATTTGTTCTTTGGTGGAAAGCGAAGGCGGTATTATGAATATGAGAAAGAATATCATCATCGGGGCACATGTCGACCGCATTTTGTCGAGGGAAAAACCATCAAAGGCATGTTCCAGTTGCGCGCTCTGCCTTCAAGCATAGCTCGCCCTGCTCCCTTTTGGATCAACCCGGCGGCCACAGACGCCTTGGACTTGAGCGCAGAAGTTGGAGATCAATTTGAACACGGGTTTTCTGCGTAGCGTGTCAAACCGTGCATCGAGCCAATAGCTTTTCAAATACTTCGAAAACCTGAGCCAAAAGCCAGCGTCGGGCCGCATTCTTGATCCGAATGCCGCCGCCTGCACGCGGTGAAACGGCACTGTATCTCGAAAAGGGCCTGCTGTTCGCGCCCTTGCAGATGGAGTGCGCAATGCCGCGTGTCACGTTCACCGGCCAGGGGGCCATTACAATCGGTGATCCAGACCTGTTGGTCGGGCTGACTGATCTTGCGATCGGCTGGGTGAATGGCTCGCCGGTGCTCTACGCGGTCAGCCGAGGTGGGGGCATCCTCGGCCGCTTCACTCTGGGAGATGGAGACGATCGGGCCATCCTGCAGGACAGCTGGGAGATTCCCGACGCGTTGCTGGAGGTTGAGAGCACCGACATCGCGCTGGTCGAGGGACCGGGCGGCGCATCGCACGTATTGCTGGCGGGGCTGGGCGACGATGACCTGGCGGGACGTCTTGAAACCGGAAGCGGGCTGGGCGATGCGACGTCTTTCGACGCCGGATCATTCGACCTCGGCCAGATCAGCGAGATCGCCATGACAGACAGCGGCGACAGCGCAGTCGCCACCTTGCGGGGCGGCGGCGTTGTCCAGCTCGAGTTCGGCTCGGGCGGGCTGGTCACGGCGAGCCCGGCTCTCGACCTTGGTGATCTCGCCGCGCTGGAGGCAAGCGGGATCACGTGGTTCAGCGCCTTCGGTATCCCGCATGTTGCGGTGAGCTTTGCCGGGTCGGACCGGATCGCCCTTTTGCGTGACAATGGACTGGGTCAGCTTACCCATGTGAACACTGTTTCGCCGGAAGACGGCGCTTGGGTGAACAGCCCCGGCGCCGTGGCGAGCGTGACGGGTAGCGACGGCGTGTCCTATGTCATCGTGGCCGCCTCGGGGAGTTCCTCGCTCACGGTGCTCGCCGTGGAGGATCACGGCCTTGTGCCCGTCGATCACCTTCTCGACACGCGCGAGACGCGCTTCGAGGACGCTGATCATCTGTCGGTGATCGAGCTGGCGGGGCAGCCCTATGTGGTGGCCGCAGGCAGCGATCAGGGTGTGACCGTGCTTGCGCTTCTGCCGGGTGGTCAACTGATGGAGGTCGCCACTCTGGAGGCCAGCACCGACACGCCGATCAATGGCCTTACGGGGCTCGAAACCGTGGTTGTCGGCGATACGGCCCGGATATTCCTGACGACGGATTCCGCGCCCTACCTGGTGGAGCTCGCCTTCTCTCTCGACGCCTCGGGCGTGACCCGCACCGGCGCGGCGGGGGACGATGCGCTGACGGGCACCGACGGCGACGACATCCTCTCGGGCGGCGCGGGCGCCGATACGCTTTCGGGCGGCGATGGCCATGACGTGCTCGTCGATGGATCGGGGCTCGACAGGCTCACGGGCGGCGCGGGCGCGGACAGGTTCGTTCTGGTGGCCGACGGGGCGCTGGACATCATCGAGGATTTTCAGCGCGGCATCGACTGTATCGTGCTGAGCGCGCCGAGCCTTCTGTTCGGTGAAGAGGATATAGAGCTGCTGAGCCGAAGCTGGGGTGCCGAGGTTCGCATCGGTTCCGAGGTGCTCCGGGTCTACAGTTCCGACGGCGATCCGCTGACATGGGACGATTTCGCCGCTGGTGGCCTTGAGCTGAGTCCGAACATCTCGACGACTCTCGACGACTATGCCTTCGAGACGGGATACGGCCCGGAAGAAGGCAGCGCGCTGGAGGCGACGCAGGTCTTCTCGAAGCCGGCCTTCGAAGTGCCCGTCCTGGCGGAGCCGACCATCGTGGCGGGCGATGTGAACCTCCAAACTGGCGGGCCCGGCAATGATGACCTGACCGGCGACACAGGGTTTGACCAGCTGGTGGGAGGCGGCGGTAACGATACATTGTCCGGGCGAGGCGGGGACGACATCCTGATCGGCGGGGTCGGTTTCGATACCCTGCTGGGCGGTGACGGGGATGATTCCATATCGGGCGGCGACCATGCCGACCTGGTCCATGGCGGTAGCGGACACGACGTGATCACGGGCGGCGCGGGGTTCGATAACCTCTATGGTGATGGCGGCAACGACAGCATCTGGGGCGGCGACGCGCCCGACCGTATCTGGGGCGGTGACGGGGACGACTGGATCAGCGCCGGAAATAATCACGGCTACAGTGTCGACCGTGTTGATGGAGGCGCCGGCGATGATACCATCATGGGTGACGGAGGAAGCGATATACTGAATGGCGGGCCTGGAGACGATCTTATTGATGGGGGTTATCAAGACGACAGCCTCTACGGCGGTTCCGGCGCGGATACGCTGATCGGGAATCTCGGCTCTGACCGGCTCTTTGGCGGCAGTGGCAATGATGTTCTCTACGGTGGAGACGGCTCCGACAGCCTTTACGGCCAGCAAGGAGACGATCGGATGTGGGGTGGTACCGGGGATGACCGGGTCTTCGGAGGAACAGGCAATGACTATATCGTCGGAGAAGACGGCGACGATACTCTGCATGGAAACTCTGGCTTCGACACGCTTATCGGAGGGGCGGGCGACGACATGCTCTACGGAGACTTAAACGCCGACCGTTTCGTCTTCGCGGACGGACATGGCCATGACACGGTGATGGATTTCGAGGCCGACAGTATCTACGAGGTTCTGGACCTGAGTGGGATCAGCTGGTTCACAGCGACATCCGATGTCATGGCGGCATCCGAGCAGGTGGGTTCGGATGTGCACATCACCACAGGTCCGGACAGTTCGATCACGCTTGCCGGGGTTGATCTTGCCGATCTGGATGGCACGGATTTCTTGTTCTAGGGCTGTCCGAAGAGCGGGGCACAAGTTCGCCCGGGATCACTCGCCTTCGGAGCGCTCGTAAATGTCCTTGTAGCGGATGATGTCGTCTTCTCCCAGGTAGGCCCCGGTTTGAATCTCGATCAGGACGACCGGAAGTATGCCCGGGTTTTCCAATCGGTGCGTTGCTCCGAGCGGGACATAGACCGATTGGTTCTCTGTGACCAGATGTTCCGTGTCGTCGATCGTCACCTTGGCGGTTCCTTGCACGACGACCCAGTGTTCCGAGCGGTGCCTGTGGCTTTGGAGGCTCAGGGCCGCGCCGGGCTTGACCTGGATGCGTTTGACCTGGAAGCGTTCGCCGATCGCGAGGCTTTCGAACCAGCCCCAGGGGCGATGGTCCTTCGGGAACTCCGTGGCCTGGCGCGTGTTCGCCGAGGACAGGGCCCCCACGGCATCCTTGACCCTCTGGGCCTGGGAGGCATGCGCCACCAGGACGGCGTCGGGCATGGCGACGGCGATGATGTCGCGCAGCCCGATCCCCACCAGCGAAAGCTGATCATCCTCGGAGCGCAGGAGCGTGTTCTCGCAGTCAAGCGCCGTCGCATCGCCCGAAAGCGCCACGCCCGTTTCGTCACGCGGGCTTTCGCGCCAGACGGCATCCCAGCCGCCGAGGTCGGACCAGCCGTGCGGAAACGGCACGACAGACAGGTTTCCGGCGCGCTCCATGACGGCGAAATCGAGGGAGATATTCTCCGCATCGGACCAGGGCTCCGGCGCAAGACGCAGGAAACCAAGGTCGGGCGTGGCGGCTTCGAGCGCGTCTCGAACCGGTGTCATGAGGTGAGGCGCATTGGCCTCGAAGGCGGCCAGGATGTCCCGCGCTCGAAAGAGGAAAATGCCGCTGTTCCAGAGATACCGCTTGTCGGCCAGCATCTCCTCGGCGCGGGCCAGATCCGGCTTTTCAACGAAGCACGACAGGGGCACCGGCGCTTCGCCCTGCGGCGGCTCGTGCAGTTCGAGGTAACCATAGCCTGTCTCTGCGTAGGTCGGGGTAATGCCGAAGGTCACGAGCCGGCCTTCACGGGCGATGGGCACGCCCGCTGCCACCGCTGCCGCGAAGGCTTCTGTGTCGCGGATCGCGTGATCCGAGGGTGAGACGAGCATCAGAGCGTCAGGATCGTCTTGCGCGACATGCAGCGCGGCGGCCAGCACGGCAGGGGCGGTGTTTCGCCCTTCAGGCTCCAGAAGGATGACGCTCGGGTCGATCCCGGCGGCCATCAGTTGTTCGGCGACGACGAAGCGGAAATCCGACGCGGTGATCACGACGGGTGCGTTGTAGCGCGCGCCCGAAAGCCGCGATGCCGATGCCTGGAACAGGGTCTGATCGCCCAGAAGATGCGCGAATTGCTTGGGGTAGGATTTGCGGCTCAGCGGCCACAGGCGCGTGCCGGATCCGCCGCACAGAAGCACCGGTGTGATCATGGGCTCTCCTCTCTCTCGCGCCGGAATATTCCATATCTAGTCGCAAAACGCCTGGGCGAACAGGGCATTGTTGAGGCTGCTGCAGACATTGCCTAGCGTCCGAGGATCGGCGCGAT
>NZ_JAWLDS010000136.1:0-5542 GCF_041686535.1 Aquicoccus sp.
GGACTTCTTGGTAGGCGAGATTCAGCGCGCCGCGTTGTGACTGCGCGCCCCACGCGCGATCTTGCGGGCGCGGTCCAGGGTGCTGGCGGTCCTGCGGGCCTCTTTCAGCTCCGCCTCGAGCCGCTGGAAGATGGGCAGGTAGACCTCGTCGTCTATCACCAGCGCCGCGACGGTTTCGAGGGCCCGTTCCAGACGCGCGACGGTGACCTTGCCTTCACCCGCAGTGCCACGGGTGCAAGGCCGGGGCCATGCGCTCTTGTGGGGCTGCGGGGCGCCGTTGGGCAAGACAAGTCTCTTTCGTTCGCGCAAGCGCGTTTCTTGAAACGGCTCGCGCTGATCGGCGAGCCCGGGGACCAGATGTATGGGGCGCATGGGGACGTCCCGTGGGTCTTTATTAACATGCCGGACCGCGCATAACGCGCTGAAATCAGTCCGGAGTTTCGTATTTTTGTGGATAACTCGTCTGCCGGGCCTGTCCGGAAAAGCCGTAACGGGGCGATCATGGAAGGCCGGGATGACTGACCGGGGCTCGGGGATGATCCTGTCTTGGCGCGCAGATACGGGCCGAGTGTTACCTGCGCGCCCGCGCCTGACGGCGCGGTTTCATAAAAAAGAGGGATGGGGAGGAGAGCGCAGGACCCGGGCTCCAAGAAGGTCGCAAGAGCTGAACGCGGACTGATCAGGGGAGCGTCGTGGGCTCAGCAGAGCAAGAACGGTCAATGGAGTAAACCGGACAGGGCCTGTCAAGGGTGTGGTCGCATTAGAGCCGTCTGTCCAGAGATCGGAAAGGCCTCAGAATGGCGGCGTCACGGGTGAAAGTGCGGTTATTCGTCGGCAGCTTCAGCCGCTGCCAGACCCTTCTCGATTAGCTGACGTATCGCTTCGTTTTCTGAGCCTAACCGGTTTCCGAAGCGATAGTCGGATATCCGCTCGGACATCTCCTCGGTCATGCCGACTAGCTTCTTTACGGGGTATGAAGGTTTTCTGCTCATGAAACACAAATAATCTGCGCACGCATCATTGACAATAGTGGATTAAATCGCATATGCGATATACGCGGAACAAGGAGGTGCTACCAACACCTCCCCGCTCCTGACCACGCCATCTGATAGGAGATGACCATGGCTACTTTTCCAACTACCACGCCCACCGGCGTGGTGAAAAGCGCTTCGCGCGCCCAGCCCACCCTTTCGCCTGTCGCGCATCGATTTCGCGGCGTGTTGCGCGCGATGGATGACCTCGTCGCGGCCGAGCGCGACCTTAACGACTACTCCGGACAGGATCCGGCGCTCGACGCGTGGATCCGCGACGCCGAGCGCGCGCGGCGGACCACGCTGGACGTAATCAGCGTGCTGGGCGCCCTCCCGGCGCTCGGGGCTGGCGATGCGCCGCTCCTGCGCATTGCGCGCCTCTTTCGTACTGTCATGGTCTCGGATGATCCCTCACTGGTGGCCTATATCCGAGCCCGGGCCGCGGAGACGGATCGCTTTCTTCTGACGTGGGGTCCGCCGCTGAATTTCAGGCTAAATCAGCTGATCCTTGAGGGCCTCGAGCGGCTCGAGCGCTTTGCTGCGCTTGATGATCACGATCCGGATGATGCCGGTCATCAGTTTGACGGGGCAGACGTAATGCCCGTGCCGGCGTTCTGATCTTTCAACACGTGTAACGGCCTTTCGGGCGCAGGGATCCCTGCGCCCCGGCCTTCCCATGTCGAAAATCAGGAGATCTTCCATGTGTGACAAAACGAGCCGGACCCTTGTCCGGGCGATGCCCCGCGTCGTCGTTCCGGGCAAATCCGACCCGCTCCATATCCCGCATCGCTCGCGCCATGTGCCACCGGACGCATGGTGCGACTACCCCCAACCGATCCCGCCGGCTTGGACCGAGCTGGCCGCGCGCCGCGGCTTCCGTATCGCTCGACGTGTCCGGGATCGGTATCACGTTGTGCTCGAGTGCCTCTCCTGTGGTGCGCACACGGCCGTGAAGGTTTTCACCGTTCGTGATGCCGCTGTTCGATGCGGGGGATGCGCCGCCCGTGCCCGGGAACAAAACGCACAAGGGGCCGGCCTGACGTTCCTGCGCCGCGATCCCGAGTCGCGGCACTACGGGTATTTTCGCGCGCCGTGCGGACACACGGTCAGACGCCAGTTCGAGCTGATCCAGCGTGTACGAGATGGAAAAACCGGCCTTCGCTGTTCGGTCTGCCTTGTCGCGCGCGAGCAGGACGAGGCGCGCGCGCATGGATGGGACCGGATCGGTCCGGACCCGGTGGGCAACGCGAATTACCGGCACTATCGTCACCCCTGCGGCCATGTGCAGCGCATCGCGCGCGGCAACATGCAGCACGGACAGTGCGACTGCGCGCGGTGCGGCGAGAGCTGGTCGTCGAAACCATCCACGATCTATCTGGCTCGGATTTCCTTGCCCGGACTGGCGGGGGACGTGATCAAGTTCGGCTACAGCGCGCACCCGCACAAGCGCTTCAAGCATCAACTCGGCCTGCCGAAGTCCACCCGGGTCCGGTTTCTGCGGCTGCTCGATATGCCGTCCGGGCACGCGGCCTGCGCGGCCGAGAAGGCCGCGAACGCGTGCCTTGCCCGCAATCACCCAGATCTGGTGGTGCCGCAAGCGATCTACGGCGGACTGATCAACGTCCGCTCCGAGATCTACTGGCCCGCCCTGCGTCCCGTAATCGCGGCCGAGATGGACCGGATCTCCAGACAGACGTCCGCAAGCTGACCCGCCTGTCTTTGTCACGGCAAGCCGCCCGAAAACGCGGCGTGCGCAATTCTTTTCCTTACCAAGAGGTTCCCATGACCGACAGCCTTGACGCCACCCCCGCACAGCCCGCGCACGAATGGCGCGCCTTCGCGGATCTCATCCTCGCGATCCTGTCCGAACCGGCCTACCGCAATTTCACATGCCTCGCAGTTTCCGGCCGGGAGAAAGCCGACGAGGAAGAGGTCGACCGCGCACCGCGTGATCACAGCGCGCGCAAGACCCACACCACGTCCGCAGGTCCGGGGGACACGCATGATGTGAACACGCTGCTCGACTGGGTCGAGAGCGAAGCGGCTGGCGATCATCTTCCGCCCTGTCCGGACACCGTGCCGGCGGCCGCGTCCAAGTACACCCCACGCGTGCCCGTGATGATGCACGTGCTGCGGCTGGCGCGGACGTTCCGGACACCCGAGGGGTTCCAAGAGACGGTTGCGAAGCCGGGCGCGGTCACGGCCCTGTCCGGGATCGATCCCGGACAGGAGGATCTGATCTGTCGCCTGCTCGACGCGATGGTCTGGCGCGAAGAGTTGTGTCCGGGCAAGCCGCAGGTGCATTTGAGTTCCGTCGACGACGCGGTTGCCCAAGGGCGCCGGCCGGACAAGCTCCTTTTCGATAAATTCTCCGAGCCTTTCGGGAATGCACTGGAACACGGCCATCCGATCCTGATCCCTCACAGCTCGCACGCGTCGCTTACCGAGGCGCTGCGGCCCGTCTTGACGGCGCACATCCCTCTTGCCACGTTCGAGGCCGACATGTTGCTGGCGATCCTGACGCGGGTTTATCCTGGATGCCGCTTGTCCGGAGCGGATATTCGGACGCGGATGCCGGACGCGGACATCGAACGGGTGAGCGCACAAGACCTGACGCTGGCGACCCGCGCGCCTACGCCGGATGAGTCCCTTTCACGGCTCCGCCGGACAAGGCAGGCGCCCCGGGAAACCACACCCGGCCTGTCCGCGTTTCCGCTCGCCCCGCACATCCGCGCCCCGATCGAGCAGATGCTGTCCGACCTCCATGCCTGGCAGGCGGGCGAAATCAGCTGGCGGGACGTGAGCCGCGGGATCCTGCTTGCTGGACCGCCCGGCTGCGGCAAGACCGAGATTCCGCGGTTGCTCGCACGGGAAGCCGGGGTGGCTGTCCACGCAAGCTCGCTTAGCCAATGGCAGTCCGGCGGGGCCCGCTCGTCGGACTTGTTGCGAAATATGCGCCAGTTCTTTGATGATGCCGGCAAGGCAGGCCCCTGCATCGTCTTCATCGATGAGCTCGATGCGATCGGGGATCGTGACCGTCCTCACGATCACAATTCGAGTTGGACGGACTCAATCGTCGGCGGGCTGCTCGAATGCTTGGATGGGTTCGATGACGCGCCGGGGGTCATCGTGATGGGGGCGACGAACCATCCGCGGAAGATCGACGCTGCGCTCAGACGGCCGGGACGGTTCGACCGGACCCTGGCCATGGGTCAGCCGACGCCCGACCTGCTGACTCAAGCGTTCCGTTGGCACCTGGGCGACGACCTCGCCGAGGCTGAGCTTGCCTCGCTCATCGGGATCGCGACCGGGATGACCGGTGCGGAAATCGCGGCAAGTGTCCGGGACGCGCGCGGAATGGCCCGCAGGGCACGGCGCGCCTTGAGCCTTGATGACCTGCGATCATCCATCACTGACCGTCGACCGCCGCTCGATCCCTCACTAAGATGGCAGGTTGCGATTCATGAGTGCGGTCACGCGATTCTCGCGCAGGCCACCGGGCGGGCCACGGTCACCCTGCTGACCCTGAACTCGGTGGGCGGTGAGGCGGGCATGATCGCCACGCCCTCGGGGCTTCACCTTGAAGATCTGCAGGCGGACCTCGCATGCTTGCTCGCCGGACGAGCCGCCGAACGGCTGGTCCTCGGCCGTCCCAGCGGCGGGGCGGGCGGCCCCGAAGACAGCGATCTCGCCGAGGCCACGCGACGCGCTGTCGGGATCGAGATGAGCTACGGGCTTGGCGAGTCCGGGACCGTCTGGCACGGCCCGCCGGAGCGCGCGACCGAGCGGCTGCGATTCGACCCCGATCTGCGGACCCGGGTCGGTACAAGGCTCGATGCCGCCGAGGACCATGCCCTGGCGGTACTTGCGGAAAACAAGTCGGTGCTCAAGACCATGGCCGAAAGCCTGGCGCAGTCCGGCGCCTTGACCGATGAGGGCCTGAGTTTTTTCAAGAAACGGGTGACCGCGCTGCCGGATCCCGATCTTGCAGAAAGCGAGGCCGGCCGGAGATGGCCGCAGGCACAACGGGATCCCGGCTGATGTGGGTCATCGGCGTTCGTGAGCTATAATCATCGATGACCCGCCACAAATTCCACATGCCCCCCCCCGTCAGCACCGCGCGGACACGCGCTCGACGAGGCGGGACCCGCTATGGTTCAGGCGGCCATGAGCGCCCCGGCGCAGTGCGCTCACCCCGAGCTTACAAACCCAGCACGATCGGGGCCCCGGTCTGATCTGGCGCGCCGTCCATAGGGCGGCCGCCTGGGAAGAGTGACTTAAAGGGGGCCATGTCGAACGGATCTCGACCGGGAGCGGGCAACAGACTTTCGCTGCACCGTCCGCGAGGGTCGGCAATGCGCAGGGAGCCGACCCTGCAAAACTGCAAACTATGGTCGCCTTTCACGATACACCCGGCCCTGACCCGCCGCTCGCCGACATGCCCAGTGCTGCGCCGCAGCTTCACGAGACCGGCCGTTCATGTATTGCGCAGCATTTTCGATGGGCAAGCG
>NZ_JAWLDS010000137.1:0-5538 GCF_041686535.1 Aquicoccus sp.
GCGCTGTCGCTCACCGGGCTCGATTTCATCACCGCCGTTTCGGGCGCGGGCGCGGCCATCGCCAATATCGGCCCGGGCCTCGGTGATACCATTGGCCCGACCGGCAATTTCGCACCGCTGAACGACACCGCCAAGTGGATCCTGATCTTCGGCATGTTCGTTGGACGGCTTGAACTCATGGCCGTCTATGTCCTCTTTACCGTTCAATTCTGGAGAGCCTGATGACCGACCGCCCGCTTGGCGCCCAAATCTCGCATATGCTGAAATCCCGCGGGGTCGATACGATCTTCGGTATTCCCGGCGTCCACAACGTCGAGCTTTATCGCGGCATCGAAGAGGCCGGGATCACCCATGTCCTCGCCCGCCACGAACAGGGCGCGGGCTTCATGGCCGACGGCTATGCCCGCGCCACCGGCAAACCGGGCGTGGCCTATGTCATCACCGGGCCGGGGCTGACCAACATCATGACACCGATGGGGCAGGCATATTCCGACAGCGTGCCGATGCTGGTGATCTCCTCCTGCCTTGCCGAAACCGCCGCCCGTCGCGGCCAGCTTCACCAGATGCGCGACCAACGCGCCGCCGCCGCCACTGTTTGCGACTGGTCCGAAGAGGCGCGCGACCCGAGCGCCGCCTATGACCTGATCGACCGTGCGCTGGCCGAGTTCACCGCCGCGCGCCCGCGGCCCAAGCATCTGCAACTGCCCATTCCCCTGCTCGAAGCGCCGGCCCCGCCCGCGCCGCCTGCCATGGCCGCCACCCGCACCCCCGGCGTGACGCCCACGGGGCTGGCCAGGGCGCGGGATGTGCTCGACCACGCGCGCCGCCCGCTCTTCATCCTCGGTGGCGGGGCGCGGGGCGGTGCCGACAGCGCCCGCGCGGTGCTCAGGTCCCAGGGCGCTGCCAGCTTCTGCACCCAGGCCGGGCGCGGCATCGCCGCCGCGGATGATCCGCTCAATTTCGGCGCGACCCTGGCGCGGCCCGAAAGTGCGGCCGTGATCGCGTCGGCCGATGCGGTGATCGCCATCGGCACCGAACTGGCCGAGGTCGATCTCTGGCGCGAGAATCTGGGCCATGACGCGCCGATGCTGCGGGTCGATCTCGACCCCGAAAGCCTCTCGGACGGGCAGCGCGCCGATTGGCATGTCGCCTGCGACGCGGCTGATTTCCTCGCCGCGCTGGCCGAGGCGCAGGAGGGCAGGGAGCCGCGCCAAAGCGACTGGACCGCCGAGGAGGTCGCCGCCGCCCGCGCCCGCTGGCGCGCCGAGGCCGATGCCGAGCGCCCCGGCATCGTGCCGCTCTGCGATGCGTTGCGCGCCGTGCTGCCCCAGGACGCGATGATCTATTCCGACATGACCCAGTTCGCCTATGTCGCACAGGAGGTCTGGGACATGCCGCGCCCCGGTCACTGGCATCACCCGTTCGGCTTCGGCACGCTGGGCTATGCGCTGCCCGCCGCGATCGGCGGGGCGGTGGCGCGGCCAAAACTGCCCACCCTCGCCATCGCCGGGGATTACGGCTTTCAATACACGCTGCAGGAACTCGGCACCGCGGTCGAACTGGGCCTGCCCCTGCCGATCCTGCTGTGGGACAACGGTAGGCTCAAGGAGATCGAGGACAGCATGACCGCCTCCCAGATCGCGCCCAACGCGGTGGTGGCGCGCAACCCCGATTTCCTCGCCCTGGCGCGTGCCTATGGCGCCCATGCCTGTGCCCCCGAAACCCCCGCCGACCTGCAACAGGCCGTGCTGGAGGCGCTCGCCGCCGACCGGCCCACGCTGATCCGCATGACGTCGTGAGGACGCGCAGAACATGAGGGCGGCGCCCGGCCCGGGCGAAAGAGCTCGACCGGACGCGCGCCTTGTTAACCCTTTCCAGCCCCGGTTTCGCCGCAACGCGGCGGTGCACGCATGTCAGCCGGGCGGCAGCCGAATATCACCCCCCGGATTTCCGGCGGGCAAAACGCGTTAACGCCACCGTGCGCCGATCTGCGCGGTGCTTACCAGCAATTGACCAGAACCGTCATCCCGGCGGCGTGATCGGTCAGTGCCTCGGGCGTCAAGTCATCACCGCCACCGCCGGATTGTGCCGTGATTCCAAGGTCTTGAAGAATCCGGCGGATGGTGGCCGCATCGGCCGCGAAATGCACGTCCCCGGGCAGTTTGCGCGCATCCTCGGACGGCGGCAAAAGCATCCCGAAGACCGCCCCCTTGGTATCCATCACCGGCCCCCCCGAATCCCCCGGAAGCGCGCTCAGCGCCAGCCGCTTGAGTTCGGGTTCGTCTTGCAAGCCCTTGATATCGCTCAGCGTTCCAAATGTCAGCGTTGGCGCGCCCAGTCGCCCTTCGTAAGAGAATCCCGATACGGCCACCTCCGATTGCAGCCGCGGATCGCCCTCGCGCAGCGCCGCCACCCGCGCCGGGGCCAGCGATTCCCTGGCGCGCAGCACCGCGATGCCCCGTTCCTCGTCGAGACCAAGGAGCTCCGCCTCGTGGCGGTTGTCGAAGGTGATCTTCTCACACCCGTCCACCGCCTGCACCGTGGTCACGACCGTGCCGCGTCCGTCGACGAAAAATCCTGAACGCGACAGGTTCGGCCGCCGGATCTCCAGCCCCGACACAAGGTCGATATTCTGTTCCGTTTCAACACCTTCTGCGGGACTCATCACGCCTTCCAAACGGCGGAAACTCTCGCGCATCTCATCCAGAAGCCGCGTTCGGCGCTCCTCGTCCCCGCGCGGCCAGACCAGGGTGAACCCCTTGATCTCGCCCCCCTGCAAGCGCGCTTCGGTATGGCTCGTGAAGCGGTCATCCTGCCCGGTCAGGACGAAGCTGTCGCCGTCACGCTCGCGCGGCCCCGTCTCGGGCACGATTTCAAGCGTCTGCATGATGTCGTAAAGGCCGAACAGCGTGTTCTGGTCGCCCGGTTGAGAAATCATCAACACTTTTGCGTCAAGCTCTCCGCTGGCGTCGAAATGCACGAATGGCGGCTTGTAGGCGGTAAACGCCACCACACCCGTCGGAATCGCCATTTCGATCCCCGCGGTGTCCTCGCGCACCAGCTCGAGGTCGAGACCGTCGAGAATGGCATTGTATTGCCGTTCGAGTTCGTCCCGCTGCATCGTGGTCAGGACGCCGGTCGGCTCATGGCCGTTGTCGCGCTGCCATGCCGCCATCGCGCCGCGCGTGCCGCGCCCGAACGCGCCGTCGATCGCCGCGGTGTAAACCCCGGCCCATTTCAGCATCTCCTGAAGCTCCATGCGCTCGTCCCGGCTCAATGCGGCCTCGCTGCGGCGTGCCTCGGCCGGGGTCTCGTCGATCGTCCGGAGCTGGGGTTCAGGCTCGGTCTCGGCGGCTTGCGCCTCGACCTCTTCCTCGGGTTCCGCGAGTTCGGGCAGGTTCAGCAAATTCGCGCCAACCGGCCAGAATTGTTGACGAAATCTCATGGTCCGGGTGATGAAACTGTCACGCGGAATCTCGCCTTCGGCACGGTAAACCCGCAGCACGCGTTCGGCGTCATCCTCGGTATAGGGGCCGAGCACGATGCCATACCAGCCCCCCCCCAGCGCAAACCCGTTCACGTCCGGCAGGCGCGCGTCATAGGCCCTGATGCGCTCTTGTACCTCGGCAAGGCTGCGCTTCGCCTCGACCTGGACCCATGCGACATCCTGTTGTGCCGCAAGCGGGCGGGCGAGAAGAAAAAGGACGATGAAAACCGCGTGAAACTGTCTGATCATGGTGGAAATAATGCCTTTGCCCCGTCCGCTCTGGTCTTGTGCCTTGGCGTGTTTTACCAAATCCCGCGCCCTGCGCATCCAAAATATGCGTGAGCCTGCAATTGACCCTTCCGCCCCCCCCGATTAAGCAGGGCGCGAACGCGATCCGAGGCGCGACGCAGGCGCATGAAAGAGGCATTTCAATGACGTCCCGACCGGTCAAACCCCGCAGTTTTCAGGAAATCATCCTGCGGCTTCAATCCTACTGGGCCGAACAGGGCTGCGCCATGATGCAACCCTATGACATGGAGGTGGGCGCCGGCACCTTTCACCCCGCGACCACGCTGCGCAGCCTTGGCAGCCGCCCCTGGGCCGCGGCCTATGTCCAGCCCTCGCGCCGCCCCACCGACGGGCGCTATGGCGAGAACCCCAACCGGCTCCAGCATTATTACCAGTACCAGGTACTGATCAAACCCAGCCCGCCGGACCTTCAGGACCTATATCTCGGCTCTCTCGGTGCCATCGGCATCGACATGGCCCTGCACGACATCCGCTTTGTCGAGGACGATTGGGAATCCCCCACCCTCGGCGCATGGGGCCTCGGGTGGGAGGTCTGGTGCGACGGCATGGAAGTATCGCAATTCACGTACTTTCAACAGGTTGGCGGCCATGACTGCCAACCCGTCTCGGGCGAGCTGACCTATGGCCTCGAACGGCTGGCCATGTATGTGCTGGGCATCGACCACGTGATGGACATGCCCTTCAACGACCCCGGCGCGCCGATCCCGCTCAGCTATGGCGACGTGTTCCGCCAGACCGAAGAGGAATATTCGCGCTGGAATTTCGACGTGGCCGATATCGATGTCCTCTTGCGCCATTTCCAGGAGGCCGAGGCCGAATGCGAGGCGATCCTGTCCCAGGACCATCACGACCCCAAGACCGCCAAGCGCATCGTCATGGCCCACCCGGCCTATGATCAGTGCATCAAGGCGTCGCATATCTTCAACCTGCTCGACGCCCGCGGGGTCATTTCCGTCACCGAACGGCAGGCCTATATCGGCCGCGTGCGCGCGCTCGCCCGCAAATGCGCCGACGCCTTCGTGCAGACCGAGGCCGGGGGGTATGCCGGACCATGAGCGGCAAGATCATCGCAGGATTCATCGTCATCATCTCGCTCATCGCGGGCGCGGCGATCTATTACCTCCAGGTTTACGCCTTCTACGAAGAGGTGACACCCTCCGGCACCGATGACGTGATGCTTACGGCCTCGGCCACCGGGACGCCCGAACCCATCGCCTACGAGGACTTCCGCGCGATCAACGCCGACAGTTCGCCCATTCGCTACCGCGCCTGTTTCACCACGACCCAGGATCTCGATGGCTTGCGCGCGAGCTATGAGACCTACGACAACCCCGAACCGCTCGTCGCCCCGCGCTGGTTCTCGTGCTTCGACGCGAGCGAAGTCGGCGCCGCGCTCGAAGCCGGCACGGCGCATGCCTTCATGGGCACCGCCAACATCGAATACGGCATCGACCGGGTCGTCGCCATCATGCCCGACGGGCGCGGTTTTGTCTGGCACCAGATCAACCATTGCGGCGAAGTGGTGTTCGACGGCCGCCCCGTCCCCCAAGACTGCCCCCCGAAACCGGAAGGCAACTGACATGCCCAACCTCCTGATCGAGCTTTTCTCCGAGGAGATCCCCGCGCGGATGCAGGCCCGCGCGGCGCAGGATCTGCAAAAGCGCATGACCGACGGCCTCGTCGAGGCGGGGCTGACCTATGGCGGGGCGCGCGCCTTTTCCACACCGCGCCGCCTCACCCTC
>NZ_JAWLDS010000138.1:0-5463 GCF_041686535.1 Aquicoccus sp.
AAACAGCCTCCCGTCTTCAAGCTGTCCGGTCAACAGACAGTTCGTTCATGGTACGTTCTCTCAAATGTCCATATATGCACGCTCGGGCCTGTTGGGCCGATCACGGGGGGCGCGGCTTTGTTGCGGGGTTCGGTGTGTGGTTCGCGGTGACGCCGCCGGCGAATGTGACGCCTTCCATGACCTGACGGCAACCGGTTTGGGCCTTTCCGGCCAGTCTGAAAGGGGGCGTGCCCGTGGCGCAAGCCTTGATTTCAACATGTCCGATAAGACAACGTTAATGGACATATATGAATACCTCAAGCTGCGGCGGTTTGGGCGTTTCATGGTGGCAAAAAGCGCCGCCCAATAAATAAATGCATCGTCGATTTCGTTCTCCCCATCAACAGCATTTGGATCGTGCAGGAAGATCAACTCGGCATCGGAAGAGTATCCTCTGGCTTGTCTCGCCTGTCGTAAACTCAGGGAACCGACGGGACAATGCCCTCTGGCGCCGTAGGAATGGTAAGGGAAGCGGCATCACGCTACACCCGACGTTGGGCAGTTAGCGGATCAGGAAGGTATTTTGTTCGGACGTGATCATAATTTTCTGGTGATCTTCGCCGCGGTCTCTCGTCATGGAAGCTTGCGAAAGGGGGCTGTCGAGGTCGGAACGTCCACCTCGAATGTCAGCCGGGCGATTTCCGCTGCCGAAGAGCGGCTCGGGGTGCAATTCATCGAAAGGACGCCCTCGGGCATTTCCCTGACGGATGCGGGGCGTGTCCTGCGCGATCATGCGATGCAGCAGATCGAGGCGGATCGGCGCCTGCGCGCCAAGCTGGAGCGCGTGAGCGGACGCTCCGGAGCCGTCGTGCGCCTGCGATGCGGCGAGGGCTTTCTCGCCGATCTCGTCGAACAGGGGCTGCGCGATGTCATCCGGGCGCATCCCGATATCGGTCTGGTTGTGGATATCGGGGCCACGCAGGACATCGTCGAAGCGGTAGACACGGGAAATGCCGATATCGGCATCGCCTACGCCTTGCCGGAGACCGCAGCGGTACGGCGCATCGCGACCACCAAGCAACCGCTTTGCGCAATCGTGCCAACCGATCATAGGACCGAGGTCGCAAACTGCACCATTCTGGAAGATTTTCAGTCAATCGAGATGGCGCTGTTGCCAAAAACGCATGGCGTGCGACAACTTGTCGAGCAATGCGCGGATCGCCACGGCGTCATTCTTCGGCCCACGCTGACCTCGGGGTCGATTGCCGCGCTGCTGCATTTTGTGCGCGCTGGCCACGGTGTCACGTTCCTGCCTCGGTTCTCGGCCGAGGTCCAGCGTCAGCAAGGCGAAGCGTATATCGTCGAACTGCGCAATCCCACGCTGCGCACCGCGACCACGACCCTGTTCGTCCGTCCGCAGCGCCGGCTTCCCAAGGCGGTGGAGACCGTTCTGTCCTGCCTGCAAGACGGGATGCAGAGCTTTGCGAAACCTAAGTGGGGTGCATGACGTGTTGCGCCAAGCGCAACACCGTGTGCGACATGTCACGACTTTTAGAAGGCCCCCGGCATGGGTCATCCTGCCCGTCAGACACTTCAGACACTGAAGGGGCCTTGCAATGACACTTAACCTCGATCGTGGCCTCGCTGTCATCGGCCTTGGCAGGATGGGCCTGCCGATGGCGCGGGGGCTGCACGCCGCGGGGGCCGATCCGCTGTGCTTCGATATCGACGCGGAGGCGCGCGGCGCGGCCGAAGCCGATGGCCTGCGGGTCTGCACGTCCGTCGCCGGGGCATTCCGGGGCGGTGGTATCGTGCTGTTGAGCCTGCCCAATGCGGAAATCGTCGAGGCAACGGTGTCGGAGGGTCTGTCCGGCCTTGGCGATAGCCCGGCCCCGATCATCATCGACGCTTCGACTTCCATCGCCGAGGTCAGCCGCAGGATGGCCGCGGCGCTGGACGCTCTTGGCGGGGCCTTTCTGGACGCCCCGGTCAGCGGCGGACCCGCCGGCGCGGTCAAAGGCACGCTGACCTTCATGGTCGGCGGACCTGCGGCCACCCTCGAAATCTGCCGGCCGGTCCTTGAGATCCTGGGGAAAAAAACGCTGCACGCGGGCGAGGTGGGGGCCGGCAACATCGCCAAGATCGCGAACAACATGATGGTGGCGTCGCATTTCCTCGTCGCGCGCGAATGTCTCGCGCTGGCGCAATCGGCGGGGCTGGAGGCCGGCGCGGCGCTGGACGTGGTGAACGCGGCGACGGGCGGCTCGACGGTCACCCAGGTGCATTTCCCGACATGGGTGATGACACGCAGCTTCGACAGCGGTTTTACGATGGGATTGATGCGCAAGGACGTGGGTCTTGCGCTGTCGCTTGCCGAGGAGGTGGGGTTGGACATTCCGCTCAGCCGTCTGGTGGCGGATCACTGGACCGGCCCCGAGGCCCCGGCAGACGCGGCCGATTTCACCGAAATGGGCGATCCCGAAACCGTCCTTCACGCATCCCGAACCAAAAAGGCACGCTCGGCATGAACGATGTAAACCTCAACGACATGACCACACCCGAGATTCTGGGGGCATTCACCGACACCGCCGATATCGGCTGCTGGTCGGCAGGGCGGATCCACACCGGATCGGGCGAGACGATCACGCTGGTGAACCCGTCCGACGGGAACACGATCCTGTCCTATGCGGATGCCGACCAAACGGTCATCGACCGGGTGATGACCAACGCGGCCCGCGCGCAGCGGAAGTGGGCGGCGATGACCGCGTCGGATCGCGGCCGCGTGATGTGGCGGATCGGTGCGCTGGTGCGCAACAACATCGCGGCGCTGGCCCGGATCGAGACGCTGGCCGCCGGCAAGACGACGTCGGACGCAACGGTCGAGGTGACCAAGGTCGCGGAGATGTTCGAATACTATGCCGGCTGGTGCGACAAGATCCATGGCGATGTGATCCCGCTGCCGACCAGTCACCTGAACTACACGTTGCGGGAGCCGCATGGCGTGGCCGTGCAGATCACCCCGTGGAACGCCCCGATCTTCACCGCGGGATGGCAGATCGCCCCGGCCATCTGCGCCGGCAATGCGGTCGTCCTGAAACCGTCGGAACTGACGCCGCTGTCGTCTCTCGGCCTCGGCGTGCTGTGTGAGGCCGCCGGCGCCCCGAAAGGTCTGGTCGGGATCATCGCCGGACAGGGCCACACCGCCGGTCAATGCGCGCTGGAACATCCCGACGCGGCGATCGCCGTTTTCGTCGGCTCGGCAGAGGTCGGCCGGCAGATCGCCGGAACCGCCGCGCGGCGCGTGATGCCGACGATCCTCGAACTCGGCGGCAAATCCGCCAATATCGTGTTCGACGACGCGGATCTCGACAAGGCGGCCCAGGGCGCACGGGCCGCGATCTTTGCCGGCGCGGGGCAAAGCTGCGTGGCCGGTTCGCGGCTTCTGGTGCAGGCTGGTGTGAAGGATGCACTCGTGGAACGGCTAAAGCGTATCTGTGCCGAGATACGTGTGGGTCCTGCGACCGACGAGGAAACCCAGATGGGCCCGATCCAGAACGAAAAACAGTGGTCCAAGATAAGATCGATGATCGCTGAAGCCAGGGCCGAGGGCGCAACTGTCGCTTGTGGCGGCGCGCCGCCCGACGGGCTCGATCAGGGCTTTCTCTTTCAACCGACAATCCTCGATGATGTCACCGAAGAGATGGTCGTCGCGCGCGAAGAAATCTTCGGGCCAGTCCTGTCGGTGCTGACATTCGAGACTGAGGACGAGGCGGTGCGGATAGCCAACGCAACGCGGTATGCTCTAGCCGGTGCCGTCTGGACGCGGGATGTCGCCCGGGCCCACCGCATGGCCGCCAATGTTCGGGCCGGCACCTTCTGGGTGAACAGCTATAAGGCGATTAGCGTGATGACCCCCTTCGGCGGGTCGGGGATGAGCGGGTATGGCCGCTCTTCGGGGGTCGAGGCGCTTCAGGCCTACACACGCGCAAAATCTGTTTGGGTCGAGACCGCATCCTGAGCTTGACACCCCGGCCCGTCACGTCGGGCCGTTCAAATGAAAGGACATGTGATGGACAAAATAAAAGAAACCGTGATGGATTGGCGTCTGCACCTGACTGTGCTCGCCATAACCATCCTCGCCGAACTGATCGGCATCGTGCAGATCCCGATCGGGATCGGTTCAATTCTTCTTCTGCCCCTGCTTTACGCATTCGTTTTCGGGCTGCTCATCAATCCGCATGTATTCAAGCTTGCCAAGGGTTGGATTCGTGAACGTGAGGTGCAGACCGCCTCGCCGCTGATCGTCATCGCTATCATGCCCTTCATAGCCAAGTTCGGAACAATCATTGGACCGTCGATAAACGAGATCATCGACGCGGGACCCGCGCTTATCATGCAGGAACTCGGCAATCTCGGGACCATCGTCATCGCTTTTCCGGTCGCCGTGCTCGTCTTTCGCATGGGCCGAGAATCCATCGGCGCGTGCTTCTCCGTCGCGCGCGAACCTAATATCGCGATCATCGCCGAAAAATACGGGTTGAAATCGCAAGAGGGCACCGGGGTCATGGGCGTCTATGTTGTCGGCACCCTTTTCGGCACGTTTACATTCGCGATCCTCGCGTCAATTCTGGCGACAACTGGTGCGTTCAGCATCGAGGCCCTCGCGATGGCCTGCGGGATCGGCTCGGGGTCTATGATGGCGGCCTGTTCGGGCGCACTCGCGAACGCTGTGCCGGAAATGGAAGAGCAGATCCTGGCTCTCGCGGGTGCCTCGAACGTTCTGACATATGCGACAGGGCTCTATCTGGGGATTTTCGTCGCGCTCCCACTGACCGAGAAACTCTATGCACTGCTGGGCCGCAAGGCAGATGACACCCCGATGACAGGAGAGAGCAAATGACCGACATCACCCCCGAAAACCGCTCCGACAGTCGTGACCTTGATCTCGGCTACCATGCTACCGTACTCGCCATCGTGTCGTTGCTTGTCTGGGTCGGACAGACGGTTGGACCCGCGAAACCGCTGGTCCCCGGTCTGATCGCGCTCTTCATCCTTTATCTGATGACGATGGTGGGCTTAATCATCACCAAGTACGCGCCCATCCGGCTGCCCAGTGTGGCGTGGATCTCGCTGGTGGGTATCGTTTTGACCCTGCCTTGGACACCAGGAAACGCGTGGATCACCGATCAGGTCGCAAATGCCGATTTCCTCGCACTGGCGACACCCTGCCTTGCTTACGCCGGTATCGCCATCGCAAAACGCGAGATGGATGTCGCAAAAACCTCTGGCTGGAAGATCGCTGTAATCGCAGTTCTGGTGATGATCGGGACCTATGTCGGTTCAGCGACCATCGCAGAACTGTTACTGTGAAGCCCGTCTCAAAGACTTTCCGCCCAACGGGCGTGGCGAAATCGTCGCGCCCGTTTCAGGAAGGTCGAATGCGCTTTATGAAGGAAGCACGCAGAAGCCGGTTCTTGCTTTAGA
>NZ_JAWLDS010000139.1:0-5412 GCF_041686535.1 Aquicoccus sp.
CTCAATGGAGCGTTCGCAGGCGGCGATCATGTCGGGCGCGGCCGCATTCCACGGATAGACCTTGGAGGTCAGGAACACGCCGTCGCGCGCCTGACCGGCAAAGGCGCGGCCAAGGATGGTTTCGGCACCCCCGTCGGCATACATCTCGGCGGTGTCGAAATGCGTGAACCCGATCTCGCGGGCGTGGCGCAGGGCAGCGATTTCGGCCGTTGCGGCCCGTGGATCTTCTCCCATATGCCACGTGCCGATGCCGATCTCCGGCATCGACACGTCCGTGGCATGCCCGAGTGCAACCCTGTCGATCTTCATCACGCCCTCGCTGCGAGACTTGCCCAAAAAACTTCGCTCGTAAAAGTTTGCCGGTCATACCCTGCCGGTCAAGATCTGTTCCCCTCTAATGGGGTCAGAGCCGACTTTTCCGATTTCTGCGCCAGCCGGCCGACAAGAAAGACCTCTCCGCATCGCTATCCCCACATCTGCCGCATCGACGCCGATATGTCGATTGGCGCGGGGGCGGGGCGTGAGGCACCGCCGTGTTGCGCCGGAGACCAGTGGACCGCCTCGAAATGCTCCAGTATGTCCCTCGGGATGAACCGCGTCCGCATGGCATAGACGTGACGGTCGCCATTCCGGGTTTGCTGCGTGACGTAGAAACGCAGCGGCAGGCCGAGGGTCAGGCTGTCCTTGGCGCGCGTCATGGCGACATAGAGCAGCCGTCGTTCCTCCTCCAGCTCGTGGGTCGAGCCGGTGCCGAGATCGGAGGGGATGCACCCGTCGACGGCGTTGAGCAGATAGACCGACTTCCACTCCTGCCCCTTTGCCGAGTGGATGGTCGACAGGATCAGGTAATCCTCGTCCTTCAGCGGCACGCCGGCCTGATCGCTGGTGGCATCGGGCGGGTCGAGCGTGAGGTCGGTCAGAAAGGCCTCGGCCGAGGGGTATCCGGTGGCGATCTGTTCCAGTTGCAGCAGATCGGCGCGGCGGGCCTCGGCATCCTCATGCAGCCGGTCGAGATGGGGGTCGTACCAGGCGCGGGCAAGCCCGAGCGCGGCGGGCCAGGCGGCCTGCGTTACCATCGCCGCGACGAAACCCGGCCAGTCGGCCCCAGCCCGCAGAGGCGGGGCGACATCGGCGAGCGCCGTGCGTGGATCGGGCGCGAGGTCGAGCGCGTCCAGAATGCGCGCTGCGGCCTTCGGCCCGACGCCGGGGATCAGTTGCAGGACGCGGAACCCGGCGACGCGGTCGCGCGGATTGCGCGCCATGCGCAGGAACGACAGCAGGTCCTTCACATGCGCGCTGTCGAGGAACTTGAGCCCGCCGAACTTCACATACGGCACGTTGCGGCGGGTCAATTCGGCCTCGATCTGCACGGAATGGCTGGAGGTGCGGAACAGTACGGCCTGCTCCTTGAGCCTCATGCCCGTCTCGCGATCCTCGAGGATGCGATCCACCATGTAGCGCGCCTGCTCGGCCTCGGTCTGCACCGTCACCAGCCGGGGCTTTTGGGCAGACGCGCGCTCTGTCCAGAGGTCCTTGGTGAACCGCTCCCTCGCCAGCCCGATGACAGCGTTGGCGGCGGCAAGGATCAGCTGGGTGGAACGGTAATTGCGGTCCAGCGTGACGACATCGGCCCGCGGCGCGAAGCTGTCCGGAAAGTCGAGAATGTTGCGCACGGTGGCAGCTCGGAAGGCGTAGATCGACTGCGCGTCATCGCCGACCACGGTCAGCCCGCGCCCGTCGGGCTTGAGCGCCATGAGGATGCGCGCCTGCAGGCGATTGGTGTCCTGATACTCGTCGATCAGCACATGGTCCCAGGTGGCGCCGATATGCGCGGCAAAGCCCGGATCCGCCATGACCTGCGCCCAGGCGAGCAGAAGGTCGTCGTAATCCAGCACGTTCTGCGCCTGCTTGGCCTGAACATAGGCAATGAAAAGCTGCTTCAGTTCGGCCTGCCATGCTGCGCACCACGGGAAGTGGTCGCGCAGCACGTCTCCCAGCGGCGCCTCGGCATTCACCGCGCGGGAATAGATCGCAAGGCAGGTGCCCTTGGCGGGAACTCTACTTTCGGTCCTGGAAAACCCCAGATCGTGACGGCAGAGGTTCATCAGATCGGCGCTGTCCTCGCGATCATGGATCGAGAACTCCGGGTGTAATCCGATCGACAGCGCATGGTTCCGCAGGATCCGCGCGCCGATGCCGTGGAAGGTTCCGGCCCAGGTCAAAGCCTCGGCCGCGACCGCGGTGCCCATGGCCTGCGCGGTGATCCGCTCCACCCGGCGGGTCAGCTCGGTCGCGGCGCGGCGTGAGAAGGTCATCAGCAGGATACGACGGGGATCGTCGCCGTTGACCAGCAGATGCGCCACGCGATGCGCGAGCGTGCTGGTCTTGCCCGACCCGGCCCCCGCGATCACCAGCAGTGGCGGTGACAGCGCGTCACCGCCCCCGCCGAATTCCACCGCGGCCCGCTGGTTGTCGTTCAGCTTGTCGAGATAGCCTGCCTCTGCCACGCCCCGTCCCCTTTTCCGGTTCTCGGCTCGAGATTAACGGAGGAGGAACGAAATGTGAACTCTATTGTTCGGGTGGCGGAGAAGGAACCGGGTATTCAGTCCCTTTCGACCGGGATCAGAACCTCGTTGCGGCGATAGGCCGGCAAGGTCCAGGGCGGGTTGTACCCCGCAACCTCGGCCGGTCCCGTCGGCCTCAGGCCCTTGCCCGCCAGCCAGTCGCGCAGCCGGGCTTCCTCGGTCGAGGCGCGCCGGCTGAGGAAACCGGAATAGCGCAGCACCGCGACCCGGCGTGGCGGGATCGTCGCCAGCGAGACGCGCGGATCGGTCGGCACCGGCGCGGTCTGCGGCGTCATGTCGTCGGGCAGGACGAAGACCATCTCGCGCGCGCCCTCGCGGCCTTGCAGGACCGGCGCGGTCATCGCGATCCTGGCGCCATCGGCGGCATCGGTGTTCAGGACGGGGGCCGTCATGGCGATGTCGCGCGCCCCAGTGTTGGCGCCGGAGATATAGTCGAAAAGACGCCCGAAGGCCGCGCCGGACCCATCCGTCATCGGGGTCGTGGCGACGACCAGTTCGCCATAGTCGCGCAGCTCGAAGGGCATCTCGGCAAGGATCACGTCATAATCGGGCTCCGGCGCCGCGGCGCCCCCGAAAACCGAACAGGCGGCGACGCCAAGAAGCCCGGCAAAGGCCCCGATCGCCCGGGTCGCGCGTGACAGCATCCTTGCCTCCCTATCTTCGCCGCAGCCGCGATCAGCGCCTGTCAGCCCTGAAGGCGCATCATGATCATGACACCGGCCCAGGCGCAAAAGCCCGTCAGCACCGCGCCCCAGACCGTGTCGGTGGCGACCATCGCCCAGGACCAGTTCTTCATGATCGACATCGAGGTGAATTCATAGGTGCCATAGGCCATCGCTCCGATCACCGCCCCGTGCAGCGCCGCCCGCTCAGGGGCCGCATCGCGCAGCGCGGGGGCCGAGACGAGGAACACGAGCCCGGCGATGTAGGCAAGGTAGAAAAGCCCCGCCGGTGCCAGCATCAGGCTGTCGCGCATCATGTCTCCCAAGTGGCGGGTAAACAGAGGCTTCATCACGAGGGTCAACATGACCGCGTCAATGACAAGGAAGAGAATGGCGGTGATGGCGTAAAGGATCATTTGCTCTCCGGCTCCGAGGTCACCAACTCAAGTAGCGTCACGCTTTCAATTGCCCATGATGACGACATAAGCCAAAGAAAACGCGTTTTTTGATCAGCCATCCGAGACCGGTGGTCGCATTGGCGTGATTTCATTCGGCCCTCGAGCCGCGTCTTCAACGAACGCCAGGCATTCCAGCTGACCAAATGATGTCCACCCGGGTTATACACGTTCGCCAAGCTTGCGCGATTTCCGTTCCACAAACGAAAACAGGGTGGGCGCATTCAGTATCAGCCCGGCTCGAACCTGACCGTTCCGCGCGGCAGCAACGAGCGCGATCAGCTTGCCTGTTACTCGGCCGTGCTTGTTCTTGACGCAATGCCGGAACTTGGGCTTGCCGCCGACAACGGCCTTGTCGACCTCGACCACTCCCGACAGTCGGCCGGCAATGCCCTGCCGATAATTCATCATTTCGCGTCGAGGGGGACCCAGTGGATTGGCTGGTTTCTCCTAACCGGAAGCCACTACTTTACGGCATGACCAAGGCCTTCGCGAGGCAGGCGGCCTGAGCCGTCCCATCCGCTTCGCTTTTTCTCGCGGATAACAAGCAATTTGTTTTTCCGAGGCGTCTCGAAGGGACCCATCTCCTGCAAAACAGGAGAGGCCCATGCAACCATTCGCAAAATTTCACCTCGCAACGCTGATCGATCTGCACAAATGGTCGACGCTGTCGCGCAACGAGATCCGTCCGTTTCTGGCGCGGTTCGGGGTTGAGCCGCTGGGATCGAAATACCCGATGCTGCGGATCTACGAAGCTGTGCTCGGCATTTCGCCAACGGGCGCGCTCGAGGACGACATGCTCGGACAAGGTCTGATCCGGCTCGGCGAGGCTGCCGGCATGATCGGGCTGGGCCCCGATGTCTTTCTCGAAAGGCTGCGCGCCAAGAAGAATGCGTTTCGGCCATTCTATGTTTTCGGACCGAAGCGGCACCTGATGCTGCGGGCGCAGGTCGAAGCGATGCTCAGGAGTCCGCGTAACAGCTGGCACGCCCTGGATCCGATCTCGGGACACGCCCTGCCGGCGTCACGGCTGGCACGGACCCTCAAGGTCCCGCAATCCCTGATCGACGCGCTGATGGCCGACAAGGACGATCTCCCGGCGCGGATCATCACCGACGGGCGCGTCCGCTACATCGTCGCCGACGTGGCACACAAGCTTACCTCCCCAAGCTCCGGCGAGGCACCGGCTGCAGGCGAGGAGCCACACGCGACGGAGCCGCGGGAAGACTCCACGAACGCGGTGCTCGCCAGTACGGGCGGCATGGCAGGCGGCCTGTTTTCTGCCGCTTCGAAACGCGCAAACCGCCAGACATATGCGCCGCGTTCCCGCACGGAGTCCGGGTCCAATGCACGCGGAGGCGATCGCGCGTACGGGGCCCCGGCCGAGGCGAAACTGTCGGGAACATAAGGCACGGCTAAGTTTCCGGATATTTCGACTCAGACGCACATTTTCGCTTCGTATGCACGCAAAGCGGCCAATCTCCCCTCCAAGCCAAATGAAAGGATTTTCCATGGCAAAGAACCGACCAACCCCAACACCGTCACCCCGAACACGGCGCGCCGCAGCTTGGCTCACCAAGCTTTATCCTGGCGCCGTCCCGATCCGTCTGCGCCGGATTGGAGATCTGCGTTTCCAAGAGATCAGTTTCGCCACGCCGCGTCCGCACGTCTCCGGCGCGCGGATCGCATCGGACGACACCCCTCTTCTCC
>NZ_JAWLDS010000140.1:0-5373 GCF_041686535.1 Aquicoccus sp.
GCCGGACGGAAAGCCCGCCGGAAAGGCCTTCATGCGATGGATCAAAAAACAGAACCCCCGCACAAAAAACAGGACACCCCGACACAATGGTTGTGACGCTAAGCCGGAAAACACCGCGAATACCGCGGCAACCGTCCTTAATTTTGTGACGCCTGGCGCAAAAAGACCGAAGGGTGCGTCACAATGATTGTGCCATATATACATCTAGCCATGGGCCAAGGGTTTCTTTCCCTGGCCGGGCTGTCCGACGTGCTCGCGTGGTTCACCCGCTCGAACGTGGCCAGAGGCGCAGTTGACCCGTTATGGTATCGCTGAACGACAGTGCAAGGCACGCATGCGCTGATCGGGTTTGTGTTGGCGCTGAGGTGGCCGCGCTGGGCGGGAGGGGCCTTCGCGCTTTGGGCCATGAAGGAAGCGACCTTCGACATTCCGAATGTTGGCTGAGGACAAGCTCCGGATCGTCTGGGAAAGTTTTGTCGGTCAAGGCCCGCGCCCGCGGCTATCGCACTACACGGAATTTCATCAAAATGGCCTACCTCGTCGCCGGACGGCTCACGCACCTCCCCGCATCACCCTACGACACAACAGCTCGTATGCTCGCGCACCTCAACCGGAACCTGCAAACTCACACAATCCGCGAAGAAGCCTTAAATTTGGACTGCCATTTGAAAGGAGCGCTACCTGCCGCATAAATAGTTAAAGAGTGTGTTGTAAGCCTCGTTGGGTGACGGGATAGGGATCTTGCGCTGGTATTCAGGAAGGTCCGGCATCGGTGCGACCCGGGAAGAATAGCTGGAGGAGATCCACCCATCGGTGATGCGCGCTGCGGGGTTGGAGCAATCCACCGACAGAATCTGGTGCATGTACATTCTGGCCTGCTGCCGGTCGGCAAAAAATCGGACGTGGACGCGGGCCAGGGAACCGCTTCGCGTCACCGAGTCTACATCCACTTCGCCTTGTGGACTACCTCCGAGATAAGCCCAATCTTGCGCGTTAGATTTGCTCCCGGCCAGGGAGGCGGCCATAATCAGAGCGGCAAGAAATTCTTTCATCGCCCTGTGCTTCCAAGCTGAATTCCATATTTGTCGGCGACAGCAATGACGCAGGCCTTCATGCGTTGCGGTCGGCCGATCAACACTCGGCAGGAATAGTCGAGGTCTTTCTGGAAAATCTCGTACTCCTGCCTGGAAAGCCCGTAATTCTCCATCGTGCGAAGCGCATCCGCTTCCTGAGCAGCAAAGTCTTTGCTGTTAAGGCGATATGCCGACAGTTCGTCCGTGGTGAGCATCTTGACCTCGGCAGGGTCGATGCTGAACATATCCTCCGCGAGACGCGACGGAATGTTCATCTTCTGAAAAAATGCTGCGGTCTGTTTTTTCAGGTTCAGGATTGCCTGCCCAACCGTTTCTGACGAGCCGGCTGCGAAGTAGGGTCTGTGAATGCCAACCTGACCCTCGACTGTCTTTCTAATGCCCGCTCCGAGCAGAAAAACGCAGGCGCTCACGCAGGAATGTCCGGCGGGGACAACGGTGTCAAAAGAGTGCTCGCGAAGTAGGCCCCCCAAAGTCATAGCCGCATGCACACTGCCACCGCTGGAAGATAATATAGCGACTCGCGTTGGCAGGTGAGCGCTGGCGGTGATTGCCTCTTCGACGACCGGAATGTCGGCCTGTCCGATCTCGCCCTGGATCACGAGCCCGAGCATATCGCCGCCGAGGCCTGTTTGCTGGATATTCCAGTAGACCCCGGCTTGTGTGTCTGCTCCGAGAAATGCCGCACCTGTAGCTAAGGCGAGGCATTGCATCGTGCTCTTGAACCTGATCGTCACGCTTCAATCCTCTTGTCGCCTGTCCCCGAAAGCTGGCACAGGCGCTTGTACTGCGCAAGACCGGCGAGATCAGCTATTCTCGTCGACCGGCGCCCCGATAAACGCGACGTGATCTTGCACTGAAGATGCCGTGTCACACCTGTTGGGACTGTCATTTCTCCGCCTCATCGCCCAGCAGGCGGCTTGCGTTCTTGGCCATGTATCTCGCATCCAGCGGCGGCGAGGCGGCGTTGATCTTGCGTGCGGCCTCCATCAGTTCGTCGGATGCGCTCAACTGCATCGCGTCCTTGAAGAACGACATGTGGCGCGCGACCTGCTCAAGCGCCTTGGCGCGGTCCGCGATCTTGACCTCGATCCCGTCCTTTGTCTGCTTCACGCCCTCGTAGAGCGGATGCGACACGGCTTCACGGGTATCCGTAACATGTACGGTCATAATACCCTCGCCTGCGCACTCGGGGCAGTCGGGGCTTGGCATGGCGGTGGCGTTGAAGCCGTAGCCACCAGCATCACGGGGCATGCCGGGGATGCGGCGGCCTGCGTCGATCCGCTCGGTCATCTCTGCCAGCGCGGAAGCGTTGCCCTTGGCCGTGTCGAGCAGGAAACGATCGGCGGCATCGCGATATTCGCGGAGCGTTGTCCACTGGTACTCATGCCCGACACCGTGACAGTAGCGACAGGCGCGGCGCTCAATGCGGACCAGATCATTCACGTCGCCGGTGGCCGTGTCCCAGAGGCGCTTCAGCAGGTCGGTGTGCTGTATTTCCAGCTTTTCGGCGGCCTCCCGTTCCAGTCGCCCGATTTCGGTGCGGATCTCAGGTTTTTTCAGGAGGTCATGCGCCTGCGATCCAGCAGTTTTTGGGCTGTATCCAGCGCGGATCGCGGCCTGCGTTCCGTTCCAGTCGAGGACGTACTCCCGGCAAAAGCGACGCTGCGCAGGCAGAATCCCATCCCGATTACGAACGGGATTGGCGTCATCCGCCGGCGGCTTGGCACAGTCGGTTCTGGTTCCGTGTGCCTTCGATCTGGGCTGTGCTTGCTGCCTCGGGCGCATACTAAATTCATTCCCGCATAATGATAACATCAAGAAATTCCTATCACTTTTTTGGTGCCCAGTCGATAATAACATGCCTCGATTGTCTGCCCCTCTTGGTGGGTTTTTTGCTTGTATAACTGACGCGGTTTCGGAGTTGGATATCGAACTGCGAGGACGGACCGGGCGTGCCTTCCAAGCATGCCTGTGCTCGAACTTACAGAGATTGCGCGCTGGGCATGCCAAGGCCTGCGGACGCGCCCGAGAATATGCAAAACCTACCTCTTGGCAGGCGGGGGGAGACAGGGGTAGGGGGCTAAACTTACTTATGAGGACGGAATCCCGACCACATAGGCAAGCGGACGCGATACACCTTGCGATTGCGCTTGCCAACCTGTTCAATGGCATAGGGAAATGCGAGAGCACACATGAATCATACTGATCTCCAAGGATTTGCGGATGCCCTAAAGGCGAAATTCGCACTTCCTGGGTCCGCTTCGCCCGAAGACCAGTTGAAGCCCGAGGTCGCGGCGCTCTTTGTGGCCACGGGCGCGAAGTACGGGTTGACGGTCGAAACCCGGACCGAAACGCATTTGTCGGAACACAAGGTCCGACCCGACATAGCGATTTATGTCGGGGGGCTGATCTGCGGATATATCGAATTGAAAGCGCCCGGCCTCGGGGCGGATGCGCCGAAACTGAAAGGCGACCACAACAAGAAGCAATGGGCCAAGCTGAAAGGCCTGCCGAACCTGATCTATACCGATGGCCGGGAATGGTCGCTCTACCGATCCGGCGAACGCCCGGACGGCCAGCCCATCGTGCGGCTGACGGATGACCCGACCGACAAGGGCAAGGCCGCGACCGGCAAAGAGGATGCCGAGGCGCTGGACCGCCTGTTCCGCGACTTTCTGGGCTGGCAGCCGAATGTTCCGCACACGCCTTCAGGCCTCGCCAAATACCTCGCGCCGCTTAGCCGCTTCCTGCGTTCTGAGGTCGAAAACGCGCTGGGCCTGCCCGGCTCTGCCGTTGGGCTTCTGGCCGGGGAGTGGCGGCAGTTCTTTTTCCCCGATTCTGACGATGCCAAATTCGCGGACGCCTACGCGCAGACCGTGACCTATGCGATGCTGCTGGCGCGGCTGTCAGGTGCGCCCAAGCTCGACCCGACCGAGGCGGCGAAGACGCTCGACAAGAACAACGGGTTGCTTGCGCGGACGCTCGAATTGCTGGGCCAGAAGGCCGCGCGCGATGAACTTGTGGTCGGGTTCGAGATGTTGAAACGCTCGCTCGAAGCGCTCGATCCCCACGACTTCCTGAAATCGAAGCCCGACCTCTGGCTGTATTTCTATGAAGACTTTCTTGCCGCCTATGACCCCAAGCTGCGCAAGGATTATGGGGTCTACTATACCCCGCGCGAGGTGGTGGAATTGCAGGTCCGGCTGGCCTCGGAACTGCTGGAAAACCGGTTCGGCAAGAAGCTGGGCTTTGCCGACGATGGCGTGGTGTACCTTGACCCCGCCGTGGGCACCGGCACCTATCCGGTCGCGGCGGTGAAGCACGGGCTGGAAAAGGTGCGCAAGCGGTCCGGCCCCGGCGCGGTGCCCGCCCGCGCGCGCCAGATGGCCGAGAACATGCACGGGTTCGAGGTGCTGGTTGGCCCCTATGCCGTCGCCCATCTGCGTCTGACGCAGGCGTTGGAAGGCGCAATGAATGACGCCAAGGCGGCGGCGGGCGAGCCCGAGGAAAAGCTGGGCAAGCGGCTGAAGATCTATCTCGCCGACACGCTGGAAAGCCCGAATAAGGCTCCGCCTGGTGGGCTGGATTTGACGCACAAAGCACTGCATCAGGAACACGAGTCCGCGCGCAAGGTGAAGCAGGGCGGGGATATTCTCGTGTGTCTGGGCAATCCGCCCTATGACAGGGAACGGCGCAACGAGGACGGGACCAAGGCGAACAAGGGCGGTTGGGTCCGGTTTGGCGACCAGATCGAAGGCGGTGCGAAACAGGAAGAACAGGGCGACCGCCCGATCTTCGAGGATTTCTTAAAGCCCGCCAGAGACGCGGGCAAGGGCTTGAACCTGCAAGTGATCTTTAACGATTATGTCTATTTCTGGCGCTGGGCGCTTTGGCGAATGTTTGAGACGCAGAAATGCGGCGGCATTATCAGCTTCATCACGGCGTCGAGCTATCTTGTTGGGCCGGGGTTTGTTGGCGTTCGGGAAATGATGCGCCGCAGCTTTGATGAGCTGTGGATTCTTGATCTTGGTGGCGACAATCTCGGTGCGCGCAAGACACCAAATGTTTTCTCCATCCAGATTCCGGTTGCGATTGCGATGGGCGTTCGGGGGACCAAGCAGAATCCTGATAAACCTGCCAAGGTGCGATATGCCAAAATCGAAGCGGAGAGCCGAGACGCGAAACTAGGCAGCGGACTCGTAAAACTGGCACCATAGTCTGACGGCGGCGAGTTTGATCATGGCCATGAAGTTTCGAGACGTCTTTTCATACCTTGTCG
>NZ_JAWLDS010000141.1:0-5344 GCF_041686535.1 Aquicoccus sp.
TCTTCGATGCCGATGTCATCGCCGGCGGCGCTCTGCGCACCGGTTCGACCGCCGAAATTGATCAGCGGGTACTGTCGAACACGATCGAGCAACTCGTCGTTGCCCTTGCACTTTGGCCGTTCGCGGCGCTGGTTCTGGGCGGTTTCGTGGTGATCTGGATGGGGGTTGTTTTTGCCCTTGCACGGCTGGTTTTCTGGACGGGCTACCACGTCTCGCCGCTTGTCAAATCCATTGGATTTGCCGCAGGGTTCTATCCCACGGTCCTGTCCACGCTCTGGACCGTGGTCAAATGGGCAATGTGAGGGGCACGCCATGCTGAAACTGGATCATCTCGCGGTCGCGGCAACCGATCTCGAAGAAGGGCGCGCCCATATCGAGTCGAGCTTGGATGCGACGATGCAGCCCGGAGGCAAACATGCCAATTTCGGAACCCATAACATGCTTCTGGGGCTCGAGGACGGGATCTATCTCGAAGCCATCGCGATCGATCCCGACGCGCCCGACCCCGGTCGGCGGCGCTGGTTCGATCTGGACGACTTTACGGGCCCGCCCCGCCTGACCAACTGGATCTGCCAAACCGAAGATATCGACGCGGCGCTGGCGCTCGCCCCTGCCGGAATGGGGCCGGCAACGGATCAGCGGCGCGGTGACCTGCATTGGCAGATGGCCGCGGGCGAGAACGGATATCTGCCGCTTGCGGGCACGTTCCCAGCGGTGATCGCGTGGGGAAAGACGCCGCACCCGTCGACCCGGCTGGCCTCCACCGGCATCCGTCTCGAGCGCCTGATCGTGACCTCGCCGGTGGCAGATGCGTTGCGATCCAACTTGCGTCATGTGCTGGCCGATGCGCGGATCGTGATCGAACAGGGCGAAAAGGCCTTGCGCGCCGAGTTCGCCACGCCTTCGGGGCGCCGGGTGCTGGAATGATCCGGCCGGCCCGGCCCGGGGATGCCGCGTCCATCGCCACGATATGGAATCACGTCATACGCGACACCACCGTTACCTTCACCACCGAGGAAAAGACCGAAGCCCGGCTTTGTGCAATGATGACCAACCGTGCGCCTGGTTTCGTCGTCGCCGAAGAGAGCGGCGCGATCATCGGATTTGCCACTTATGGCACGTTCCGCAATGGGCCGGGCTATTCCCATACCCGCGAGTTGACAATCCATCTCGCGCCCGAGGCTCGGGGTCGCGGACTGGGCCGTGCGCTCATGTCGACGCTCGAAGAGGCGGCGCGCGCCGACGGGGTGCATGTGCTGATGGCCGGGATCAGCGGCGCCAATCCCGGCTCGGTCGCCTTTCACGCCCGTCTTGGCTTCGAGACCTGCGGCACGCTGCGCGAGGTGGGGTGCAAATGGGGCGAATGGCTCGACCTTGTCCTGATGCAGAAAATTCTCTGACCTGCGCGCGCATCGCGCACTGACACTTCGGTCGCGACAGGCTAGGCTCGGTTGCATGTCGATCTGGTCCCGCATCACAGCCGCTGTTTCCGCGCTCACCCAGGGCGAGTCGCTTGCGGCGGTGTTCGAAAAACTGCGCAGCCCGCCTGAACGCTCGGTCGCCTTCACCATCGCGGTGATCGCGCTCGGGGCCAAGATGGCCAAGGCCGACGGTCAGGTGACGCGCGACGAGGTCAAGGCCTTTCGCGAGGTGTTCCAGATCGCGAAAGAGGACGAGGCAGGGGCGGCCCGGGTCTTCAATCTGGCCCGTCAGGATGTCGCGGGTTACGCGGAATACGCGCGCAAGATCAAGGCGATGTTCGCCGATGACACTGACACGCTTTGTGACCTGATGGAGGGGTTGTTTCATATCGCCATGGCCGACGGGGAATACCATCCCGACGAGGATGCGTTCCTCGCCCGCGTGGCCGAGATCCTGGGGCTGCCCGAGGCCAAGTTCCGCAGGCTGCGCGCGCGTTTCGTCCCGGATGCGCGGCCCGATCCCTACGATGTCCTGGGGGTGGATCATTCGGCCTCGCTGTCCGAGATACGCGGCGTCTGGCGCGAACAGGTGCGCAATACCCACCCCGATCGCCTCTTGGCCCGGGGTCTGCCCGAGGAGGCGTTGAAACTTGCCGAAAAGCGCATGATCGCGATCAACGACGCCTGGGAGGAAATCCAGCGAGACAGGGCCGGGGCCGATGCGCATCGCCACCTATAACGTCGAGTGGTTCAACAGTCTCTTTGGCGACGCGGGCCAGCTCCTGATGGATGACGAACCCTCGGGCCGTTCGGGGATAAGCCGCGCAATCCAGATCGAGGCACTGGGCATGGTCTTTACAGCGCTCGATGCCGATGCCGTCCTGGTGATCGAGGCCCCCGACCGCAACAGCCGCCGCGACACCGTCGCGGCGCTGGAAAACTTTGCCACGGCGTTTGACCTTCGCGCCCGTCGCGCGGTGATGGGGTTCGACAACGACACCCAACAGGAGATCGCGCTGCTCCACGATCCCGACCGGCTCTCGGCACGGCACGATCCGGTCGGCGATGAAACCGGCAAGAAGGGCGCACATGGCGCCCCGCGTTTTGACAGTGTCTTTCGCATCGACCTTGATTTCGACGCGACGGAGGATCTCGTGCGCTTTTCGAAACCGCCGCTCGAACTGGCGATGCAGACCGCGCAGGGGTTCGCGTTCCGCATGATCGGGGCGCATCTCAAGTCCAAGGCGCCGCATGGCGCGCGAGGCGAGGATGCGATCATGCGGCTGGCGATCCAGAACCGGCGCAAGCAATTGGCGCAGGCGATCTGGCTTCGCCGCCGGATCGACAATCACCTCGCCGCGGGCACACCGCTCATCGTTCTGGGCGATCTCAACGATGGTCCGGGGCTTGATGAATACGAGGATCTGTTCGGTCGGTCTTCGATCGAGATCGTGATGGGCGAGGGCGACGGTGTTCCGCTCCATGATCCTCACGCACGGCAGGTCCTCAGACGCCGCGTCGGGCCGCGGCCCAGCAGCGCGCGCTTCTATCTTGCCGACCAGGACCGCTATCTCGAAGCGTTGCTCGACTACGTCATGATTTCCTCTGATCTGCGCGCCTTCAATCCGCGCTGGCGCATCTGGCATCCGTTCGATGACGCCGATTGCTATCGCTTGCCGGAATTGCGCAATGCGCTGATTTCCGCCTCCGATCATTTCCCGGTGACGCTTGATATCGATCTGCCGTCTTAAAATCTCCATCCATTCAGGTTATGGTGAATGCATGACGTTTCTTCGGACCATCGCCCTCACGCTTTGCCTTGCCACTCCTTCGGCGGCAGAGGAACAGGAGGATGAGAAGGGCTTTTCCCTGATGGAAGAGGGTGCGCGCCTCTTTCTCGAAGGCATCACCCGCGAAATGGAACCTGCGCTCGACGATCTGCGCAAATTCTCCGAAGAGGTCCAGCCGGGGCTGCGCCGCTTCGTCGAGGAAATGGGGCCTGCGCTCGGTGAAATTTTCGGCAAGATCGATGATTTCACCGTCTATCATCCGCCCGAGATGTTGCCCAATGGCGATATCATCATTCGGCGCAAGACCCCGCTCGAACCACGGCAGGATGAGGACGTCGGTGGCGGCGAGATCGAGCTCTAGGGAACGCCGAAAGGCCCGTTGCGAACCCGTGCACGAAATCCCTGCCGATCGGTCAGATCTGGGCCTGTGCGAAATCGACGAGCTCCTTGAGCGCCTTGGCGAAGGCGGAATCCTCGATCGTCATCGCAACCCGGATATGCCCCGCCGCCGCCGCGCCGAAACTTTCGCCCGGCATCAGCGCGATGTGGCGTTCGTTCAGCAGTTTCTCGGCGAAGGTTGACCCGCTCATCCCCGTCGCGCGGATATCGAGCATCAGATACATCGCCCCCTGTGGCGGCACCAGTTGCAGCGCGTTCTGGCCGGCCAGCACATCAAGCGCGATCTCGCGCCGCCGCCGGAAAGGTGCGGCCACCTCTTCCTCGGGGCCGGTTCCGCGGCGCAGCGCGAAAAGTGCGGCGTCCTGGATATAGCCCGCCACGCCATAGGTCGTGTGGGTCGAAAGGTTGATCATATGCGCCACCGCCTCTTGCGGCCCCACGACCCAGCCGATGCGGCTGCCGGTCATGGCATGGCTTTTCGACATCGACCCCACGACCAGCGTGCGCTCGGCCATGCCCGGGATCGCGCGGATCGACAGATGCGCCCCGTCCCAGATCTGGGTGTCATAGACCTCGTCCGAGATGACCCAGATGTCGCGTTTGCGCGCCACCCCGGCAATCCCGTCCAGCGTTTCGCGGGAATAGATGACCCCGGTCGGGTTGTTGGGCGTGTTGATCATAAGAGAAGCGGCGCCCCCGGCCGCCGCCGCATCGATATCAGCCGGGTCGGGTTGAAACCCGTTCTCGGGCCGTGCCGCCACGGGGCAGGGCGTGGCACCCGCACCCCGGATCGTGCCGGGGTAGGTGGCGTAATAGGGATCGATGAAAAGCGCCTTCTGGCCCGGATCGCAAAGGGCCATATGCGCCGCGAAAAGCCCTGATTGCCCGCCCGGCGTGACCAGCACGTTGTCGCGCGTGGTTTTCACGCCGCTCGCCGCCTCTATCCGCGCCGCCACCTCGTCGCGCAGTGCGGGAATGCCCGGAATGTCGGCATAGCCGGTATGGCCGGCCAGCGCCGCGCGGTGCATCTCGTCGAGGATGGCCGGATCGGTGCGGATGTCATGCTCGCCGATGGTCAGTTCGGTCACATCGACGCCCGCCGACTTCATCGCGCGCGCCTTGAAGAACAAGTCCCACCCACCCGATGCGTCGGGCGTCAATGTCGTGATCCGCTGTGAAAGCGCCATGCCGGGAATCTCCTGTGGTGAAGTCGGCTCATGCAGCAGAGGCGCGGGGGGATTGTCAATCGCTCTTGGCAGGGGCCGCGGAATCTCCTAATGTCTCGCCCATGAACGCAACCTGCATCATCATCTGCTGTATTATCGGCTGACATAGGTCGGGTCTCCCGACCGCCGGGCGGGTTGTTCTTCTGTTTCCTCTTCGAAATGAAATTGCTAAGCCCGCCGCGCAGCCGCACGCGAGGGCAAAAGGCATCATGACCGAGATAAAGCTTTACAACACCCGGAGCCGCAAGAAAGAGCGGTTCGAGCCGATCGACCCCGACAATGTGCGGATGTATGTCTGTGGCCCCACGGTCTATGACCGCGCGCATCTGGGCAATGCGCGGCCCGTCGTGGTGTTCGACGTGCTTTTCCGGCTCCTGCGCCATGTCTATGGGCCGGATCACGTGACTTATGTGCGCAATTTCACCGACGTCGATGACAAGATCAACGCCCGCGCCGCCGAGTCGGGGCGAGAGATTTCCCAGATCACCGCCGAGACGACGCAATGGTT
>NZ_JAWLDS010000142.1:0-5327 GCF_041686535.1 Aquicoccus sp.
TCCTACGCGATGAGGCGTGCGAAGCTGACGTCATCGAACGCATCTTGGCTGACGAGAAGAAGAACCGTTAAGTTCAAACGGCCTTCGGCGAATGCTTACACAAAGGATTCCTGTCTTGGCAAGGGCTTCATGCTGTTCAGAACGAACCGGCACAGTTCGCAAAGGGTAGCAACCGTTAGGTTCAGGACACTAGAGCCGGCCTCGGCTCACGCATATCCGAGCCTTGACAGCCAGAGAGGGAAATCGGCTGGCGCCGAGGCAAGTGTGCTTGCATCGACCGCGCCGCGCCACTTTCCGATCGAGGCCGTGGAGATGGTGCCGGTGACCCCGGCGTGATGGCCCAGCCTCTCGACATCCCCCAGATTGCCGACCTCGGCCGTCAGCATGCCGGGATCGAAGTGCAGCCCGGCCCAGTCGAACAGTTTCGCGAATTCGGTTTCCGGCGCGGCCACGATATCCTCGTAGCGCATCCGAAGCACATTCGGCGACCAGCGGGCAAAGCGGGCGCAGGCGGCGTTCGCATCGCACCAGCGTCGCGCGGCATCCCCGAACTCCGCGATGAGCCCGGACTCGCGGTACGACAGCGCCACGTCGCGGCCGTCCCGGACAAGCCAGAGATAGCGGGCGCGGGGGAACATCTGACCGATGGATGGCAGATGATGGGTGTTCCACGGGGTCTTGTCGCCCCAGCGATCGGCCTTCGAACCGTTCTGACGCGCAAGGTAGAAAAAGAACGCGTCCATCAGGGGCCGCAGCTTGCGCGACCGAAGACGCTGTGCCTCCGCCGCGAATTCATCCAGGTTCGGCAACCCGAAGGTGGGCCAGTGGTGGTGTTTCTCGAAATGGGCGCAGAACAGCCAGACCCGCTCGCGCCATGTCAGAAGCGCGGTCCGGGGCCACAATTCGATCAGTTCGCCCAGCACGAAGGTCTCGGGCGGGATGTAGATCTGGTCCGACGCGACCAGAATGCGCCGGACCAGGGTATTTCCACTGCGCCCGGAGCCGATCACGAAGAGCGGCTCGCCCGCCTGCGCGGGGGCGAGCCGCAAGCGCGGCATCGCCAGGACATGACGGCGACGGATGAGGCTGGATGCGACGGCCGGCACACGCATGTCCTTAGCCTGTCCCGCCGAGCAGGCGCCGCCTGTAATGGCCGCCGAGCTTTCTTGCGAGCATCGGCAGCGACACCCCGGCCTCCCGGCGGCTCGTCGCACCGCCATCGGCCGCGATCTGGTCCAGTCTCGGGCCGATCGAGCCGCTTGCGTAGAGAGTTGCCATCCTGCGCCGCACCTCGGACGCCCCGGCGCGCGCGGCGTCCGGATCCGATGCGATCCGCAGGACGCAGTCGCGCACCTCACCGGGGCTGCAATAGACGGCCATGTCTCCGAAGGTCGGACGCAGGCGGGGATCGAGCAGCAGAGGACGCCCGCAGAGCCCTGCCTCGACGACGGTCCGGCCAAAGGCCTCGTTGATGCGGGGATGATGATGATAGACGAAGACATCGAGCGAATTCAGAAAATCGGACACCGGTTCACCGCCGAATGCCACGATGTCCCAGTGCTCCGGATGCGCGCCGTCCTGCGCAAGGGCCGCGGTCGGACATCCCAGCACGCGGACCCTCAACTCCGGACAGGCCGGAAGGCAGGCATCGATCTCGGGTCCCGTGGCCGGGAACTTCAGTCTGTCCGGGCGGCCGTGCCGCCCGATCGTCACCGGCCCGCCGCCCGAAAAAGGCGGCCGCGTCATCGTCCAGTCGGAGATGTCGAAGACGTTCGGCCAGTCGATGGATGTCTGACGAACGAAGGGGGCGAAGGCGGCGATCTGCGTCCGGACCAGGCCGGATACCGGGGCGATCCATGCCGACAGACCCAACGCGGCGCGCGCCCGCCGGATCGCCTCCATGGGATTGTATTCCACCGATCCATCCGGGCGGAACGGCGGGTGATGGGCAACGATCACGGACCGGTCCGCGGACAGGTGGGCGCGTTCCTCGATGCCGCGCACGAAGACCAGCGGATGATGCAGGAACGCGAGTCGCCCCCGCGCGGGACGCGACGGCGACAGCATCGTGACCCCGGGCAGGTCCGCCAGCTCCAGCGCCTTCGGATTGGGCGCATCCCGGCTGTCGTCGAGATAGGCGGACCGCACGAAGAGAAGCCCGATGCTCAGCCCCAGTTCCGACATCGCGGTCACATCGGTGACGAGCGCGGCAGTGCTGCCGCCGGCGAAGCGCGACTCCGCCACCACGAGGCAATCATATGTCTCCACCAGGCCTACCCCATACCCGTTCGGCGCCGGACGCGGGCTAGCGCCTCGCGCGCGAGACGACCGAAGAGATCGAGCGTGACCTGGGGCGGGGCCCAGAAACAGCGCAGCGCTGCCAACGGATCCGCGTCGCGCACGGCATCGATGAGCCGCCGCCACGCCCATTTCTTGCGGTGTTCCATGAGATGCGCTTCGAGCGCCTTGCGGGTCGCGCAGGACAGGTCCTCGCGGGTCAGCAGGGCGCGGTCGGCGCGGACAAGATCGGCATGTGCCTCGGTCGGATGCCGCCCCGACAGCGACCCCGGCCGGACGGTCGCGACATAGCCGGCTGGCTCGGTCAGCATGAACACGGCACCGCACAGCAGTGCCTTGGTGTAGAGCACATAATCCTCGCCCAGCCGGATCCCCGGCTCATAGCTCAGCCCGTGCCGCTTCAGGAAGCTTCGTGACATGAGCGGTTTCAGGAACCCCATCTCGCGGCGATTGCCATGATCCGCCGAGAGGTTGCAGGCCACGAATTCCGCGGCGGTTACCGGGATCGTTCCGGTCACGTCACCAAGCATCCGGCGACGGTCGGAGATCGGCGCGCCCTCGTCGAGTTTCCACAGGTCATCAGCCATGAAATCGGCCCCGTGCCGTTCGGCCAGCTCCAACAGCCGGCGAAGGCGCGTGGGTTCCATCCAGTCGTCGGAATCGAGCACCGCAATCCACGGCGCGCGGCTTGTCTCGATGGCACGGTTGCGCGCCGCGGATGGCCCGCCATTCACCGTCTGGCACAGGACGGTGAGGCGCGGCTCGCCCTCGGCCAGGGCGGCGGCCCGCGTGCGGGTTTCGTCCGTGGACCGGTCATCGACCACGACGACCTCGACAGGCACCGTCTGCGTCAGGGCCGACTCGATGGCTCTGACGATCGTCGCCTCGGCGTTCCACGCCGCAATCACGATCGTGACCCGGGGATCGTCGCGACGCGGGTCAGTCATCTTGATCCCGGGGGCTCTTCTTGCGGTCCGAACACATGGGGGCATCGGTGCCGGGCGGGCGGTAAGAGATGCAGTTATAGCGTGCGACCGAACGGGTGTCGGGGCCGGCGATGCCGGACCACTGTGCCTGACCGGTGCCACCCGTCCAGATGTTGATATAGATGCGCCCCGGTATGTCCGGAATGGCATGCTCGGGGGCCTCGATGCGGTGGATCTCCCGGCCATCCGCGTACCAGACCAGCCGATCCGGCAGCCAGTCGAAGGCATAGAGATGCGGTCCCGCGGCGGCATCAAACCCGAGATCGATCCACCGGCCGGGCAGCTTCTCTCCCTTGGCGAACCGGTTGATCCAGACCTTGGTCGTGTCGCGGCCGAGAAACTCGAAATCGATCTCGTCATGCGGATCCCCGAAATAGGGCCCGGTATAGGTGAAAAAGCTCGATATCACGCCATCGCCCGGCGCCGCTGTCATTTCCACCTCGTAATGCCCGTAATGCGTGCGCCGGCGCCGCTGAACCTCTCCGCCGAGGAAATCCTTCTGCGCTTCGGGCGGTGCGGGACGCAGCCAGAGTTCCAAGGGCCCGCCCTCGGTCCCGGACCGTATCACCGACCGGCGCGTCCAGATCGACCGGTAATGAGAGGCGCTGACCGCGAAATGGCTGATGCGCCAGCCGTCGGGCAACGGGCCGCCCCCGTCGAACCTCGACAGAAAGGCGCCTTCCGGCTGGGCTGTCGCCCGGTCCGCTGGAAGGATCGCCATGCACAGACCGCAAACGGCCCCGAGAACCGCCAGCAAGCACCGATACTGGACGCGACCAGACCAACCGGCAAATATCTTCATGTGTACAACCTTCAAAAGTGGAATAGGGTCAGCCTATGACGAGTCACAAGGTCAAGGCAACGGTCGTCGTCGCCGCCTGGTGCGCCGAAGACATGCTCGCCCGAAGCGTGCGCAGCGCGCTTGCGCAGGAGACCCGATCGCTCGAGGTGATCGTGGTCGATGACGCCTCGACGGATGGCACGGCCAGCATCGCCCGGGGCCTGATGCGCGAAGATCCCCGGGTCCGAGTGCTCAGCCTCGAGCGCAACGGCGGGCCGGCGGCGGCGCGCAACGCGGCCATCGAGGCCGCACGCGGTGACTGGCTCGTGATTCTGGACAGCGATGACCAGATGCGCCCGGACCGGCTGTCACGGATGATTGCCTTTGCGGAACGCGTGGGCGCGGATTGCGTGTATGACGACCTGCAGCCGGTCGATCCCGAAGGCCGGGCGCTCGGACCGAGTCATCTGGCCGGCCTGAACATCGAGGCCCCGCAGAGATGGTCGCTCGAACGATTTCTGTCGGGGTGCGGCGCACGGCCGGGTCAGGCAGCGTTCGGATATCTCAAGCCGGTCCTGCGGCGCAGCTTCCTGAGGCGACACGGGTTGCGCTACGATCCCGGTCTGCGGAACGGAGAGGATTTCCATCTGATCGCGGAGTTGCTCGCGATTGGAGGCATCCTCT
This sequence comes from Aquicoccus sp., assembly GCF_041686535.1. NCBI lineage: Bacteria > Pseudomonadati > Pseudomonadota > Alphaproteobacteria > Rhodobacterales > Paracoccaceae > Aquicoccus > Aquicoccus sp. The sequence goes on from NZ_JAWLDS010000142.1 coordinate 4,750, forward strand.
GGTTCCTGCCCGGGCCCGGCTATCTCTATACCCTACGCCCCGGGTCGGTTTCGCGCCGCCTGGATCCCGGCCATGCCCGCGCGCTGTCCCGCGCCGACACGGCGTTCCGCAGGCGCCATGCCGAAACGCTCGGCCGCGAGGCGCGCCGGCTCATGCGCATCCGCCGGCGGAACCTGTCCGATCTTGCTGCAGCCGAATCCGCAGTTCTGGCAATCCAGGCGCGAAAACCTTTCCGGGCCATGGTGACGCTTCTTCTGCGACCATCTGCGGTGATCCGGCTGGTCAGACAGCTTCGCGACGGGCGCGCGCGCCGCAAGACGGCATGATCTGCATGTGGTCCGTGCGGGAGGAGGCAGGTTCGGTGGTCATGATGGAATCGACAGCCGGCCCCCGGGGGGCTTCATCGATATGCCCGAATCTTCAATGCCTGTTTTCGGGGCATTTTCACGATTCATGTTGAACGAGGCGCGATCTTGTTGACTATACCTCTAACCTTCCAAAAACCGAAATTCTTGGTGGGTTATGACGCGGAAATTGTCTGACACCTGTTCGCGGAATGTTTTCCATTCTCTTGGGAT
>NZ_JAWLDS010000143.1:0-5306 GCF_041686535.1 Aquicoccus sp.
GCAATAGGGGGCCGTGTCCGGATCGGAAACGGCCCCCCCCTGTGACTGATCAAGTCAGCCGGATCTTATTCCGGAGCTTGCTCGCCGATATAGGTCGCCGTGTTGTCAGTGAGGCCGGTTGCGCCGGTTTCGATCGAGGTGTAGGCGGCCACGGCCAGGCCCACGACGGCTGCGGTCAGGACAACCCAGTCAACCGTGACTGCGCCGTCTTCGTCTTTGGTGAAGTTCTTGAAAAATTTGATCATGGTTCGTCCCTCCAAAGGATCAGTTAAGTTTGCGTAACCTTGGCAGCGAGGTGGTGGGCCGTTTCTCTCTCACTTGGCCCGTCGCCGTCTTGGTATGGTTGTATATAGCCAGTGGATTCGGGCAGGAATTGGGCGTGATTTCAGCATTTCCATTGAATTTCGCAGGCATTCCCCTGTTTGCTATTAAGTCATTGAAATCTTTTGGAAAGAAAAATTAAAAAAGTGCTACCGGGCCGATCTTTCGCGGGTTTGCGTGGCAAATGTGGCATAAATTCCAATGATTTGGCGGTGGATTCTGGCCCGACGGCGCGTTTTCTGCGATCATGCGCGCAAAGAGAAACGAGGCGGGACATATCGCACCCATGCGAGCGATCATCACGATGACGGCCGTGGCGCTGCTGGGCGGGGCAATGCAGCCCGCGCCGGCCCGGGCCGAAACGCCGCCACCCTTTCCCGAGTTTACCTTCAAACGGGTGAAACCGCCCAAGCCCGACGCGGACAGGCGGATCACCATCCAGATCGAGCCTGAGGCGCGCGGTGAGTCGGAACCTGCGGAAGGGGCGCCCCCCGAACCGGGGGATGCGGCGGTGACGGCAAAGGGGCGTTATGGCTGGTTCTGGGATTCGGTGTCACCCGAGATCGAAGAAAGCGGCCCCGGGCGGCTCGAAGAGGCGTTGGCCCGGATTGCCAACCCGCCCGGCGGGGCGGAGGCGGTGCGGGCGCCAAGGCTTCAAGGCCTGCAGGACATCGCGCGCGCGCAGGGCGCGAACATCCTGCGTGCGACGGTGGGCACCGAGGTCTCGCCGGCACTGGTTCTGGCCGTGATCGCGGTGGAATCGTCGGGCCGGAACGACGCGGTGAGCCATGCCGGGGCCTCGGGGCTGATGCAACTCATGCCGGCGACGGCGGTGCGGTTCGGGGTCGGTGACGTGTCGTTGTCCGCCGACAATATCAATGGCGGGGTGGCGTTCCTGGATTTCCTGATGAAGGAGTTCGACCGTGACCCGATCCTCGTGCTGGCGGGCTACAACGCGGGCGAGAACGCGGTGAAAGCCCACCATGGCGTGCCGCCCTATGCCGAGACGCGCGATTATGTGCCCAAGGTGCTGGCCGCGTTCCAGACGGCGCGCGGGCTGTGCCGCACGCCGCCGCAACTGCTCAGTGACGGCTGTGTCTTCAATGTCGAGGTGAGGAAAGACGGCTGAGGGCCGGGGCGCAGAGGTGCGCCCGCAGCCCCGTCCATCGCGTATCCTCAGACGATATGGGCCTCGGTTGCGGCGATCACCTCTTCGCGGGTGACGCCGGGGGCCAGCTCGGCGATATGCAGGCCCTTGTGCTCGACCTCCAGCACCGCGAGGTTGGTGATGATCACATCGACCACGCCCTTGCCGGTGAGGGGCAGGGTGCATTCCTTGAGAAGCTTGGACTCACCGGCCTTGTTGGTGTGGTCCATCACCACGATCACGCGACCGACCCCGGCGACGAGGTCCATCGCGCCGCCCATGCCCTTGACCAGCTTGCCCGGGATCATCCAGTTGGCAAGGTCGCCCTTCTCGGAGACTTCCATCGCGCCGAGGATCGCCATCGCGATCTTGCCGCCGCGGATCATGCCGAAACTGGTGGCGCTGTCGAAATAGGAGGTGTGGGGCAGTTCGGTGATGGTCTGCTTGCCCGCGTTGATGAGATCGGGGTCTTCGGTGCCCTCGACCGGGAAGGGGCCCATGCCGAGCATGCCGTTCTCGGATTGCAGCGTGACGTGGACGCCTTCGGGGATATAGTTCGACACCAGCGTCGGAATACCGATGCCGAGATTGACATACATGCCGTCCTCAAGCTCTTGCGCGGCGCGGGCGGCCATCTGATTGCGGTCCCAGGGCATTTATTCGCTCTCCTTTATCGGCAAAGGGCCGGGGGGTCGTTCGGGGCTGTTATGCAATTCCGGCCAGGTTTTTGCAATGGCCCGGAAATGGGCGAGCGCGTATTCGGCGCTCATGTGGATATGGTCGGCGGGCGCGGGCGCGCGATCGGGCGGCAACGTGGCGGCGCGGGCGAAACGGTGCGGGGTAAAGACGTCGCTGGCGCGCAATTCGGGCGGTTGTGGCACGATCGGGCAAGGCATGTCGCTTGCGGTGGCGGCGAGCGCGCTGTGCCACTGCTCGAAGATGCGCGGCGCGGCGGGATGAAAGGCCAGCGTTGCCATTTTCGAGCTTCCGGGCCGGGCCCGGTCGGTGACGAGCGGCTGGGCAAGGTATGTGAAGCGCCCCCGGCCGTCATCACCGAACCATTTCATCAGGCGCCCGGCCGCGCCAGTGACGGCCTGCCGGGTGTATTCGGCGAAAAGCGCGGGCGAAAGACGGCGCGCCTTGCCGGTCCCGGGCCAGCCCAGGATGTCGAACTCGGCCAGAAGCGCGTCGAGACCGATCATGGCAAAGGGCTGACCCGCGACGATGACACGGTCCTGCGCGGCAAGGTCGATCTCGGAGGGCAGGGCGGAGTCGTGATCGCCCCGTGCGCGCAGCCAGCCGTCATCGCCCAGGTCCGCCGAGCGCAGGTCATGCCGCGGAAAGGCGAAGAAGGACAATTCAACCGTCGGAAACGCGGCGCGGATTGCCTGTGACGCCTCGGCATAGGCGCCGATATGGGAATTCCCGATGATGGCCACCCGGATCATTTGCGGAACGCCTCGAGCAGGATTTCTTCGCAGGCGACCTCTTCGGCGGTCTTGCCGGTGTCGGGCGGTTCGGTCGGGGGGGCGATTTCGGGGGCGGGGCCGTCGCCATGGGCCATGGCAAACACGCCCAGAACGGTATCGACGCCGGTGGCCGACGGATCGCGCCTGTTGCGGGCGAAATGGGGCCCACCGGCGGCGGTTGTGGTGATGATTTCGTAAGCGGGGAAATAGTCGAAATCGGGGTCTTGCGCCTCCAGCATGCCGCAGACCGCGCGCAGCACCGATTTGGAGTAGGTGGTGGCGGTGCCCACATGCGCGCCGCTTGCAGTGGCGGTGAGCGGCACGGGCGAGACGGTCAGCAGTATTCGGACCGGATATCCCGCCGCGTGCAGAAGATCGCGGCTGGCGCAGAGATCGGCCAGAACCTCGGGGTAGGTGAAATTGTGGAATGTCACCGTATCGGGGTCATATTGCCCGGCCACGGTGCCGGGCGCGGTGGGCAGGGCAAGCCCGGTGGCGCGGTCGATCCAGCATTCGGTCAGGCCGAGCGTGAAGATCAGAACGTCGGTTTCGGCCAGCACCCCGCGCACGCAGGCCAGGTGGTCGCGCCGCGCCTCCTGCACCAGGTCGGCACTGTCGAGCCCGTGCGGTTCGACCGTGGGGCGCAGCGCGTCGAAGACCCGCCCGTCGCGGGTCCAGACCGGCGCAGGGCGCGGGGTGTCCGAAAGTGCGTCCTCGATGAGCTGGCGCAGCTGCCGGGCGGTGTAGATATTGCCATAGCGCGCCGAATAGATGTTGTAGCCATAATCGCGGGCGAGCGCGGCCGGCAGAAGCCGCCCCGTGCCTTCACCCTGAAGCACATTCCAGCCGGCGCGAGTGAGCGTGCGGTGCAGATGCTGGGCAAAGCAGCTTCCCGCGGTCATCAGGCGTGTTTGCGGTGTGAGGTCGAATTTCGGGCGATAGAGCGCGGCGACGGTTGCCTCGTCGGGCGCGCGCATGGCCGAGCGCCAGAAGGCGGCGCGCGGCAGGTCCGCGTAGGGCGAACGCCGGCCTGCGGGGCGGCGGGCCATGATCAGCCGTCTTTCTGTTCGAGCGTCCTGGCGATGCGGCGCAGCGAGGCCGCGTTCAATTCTGCCGCTTCGAGATGGATCATGGCGGTGGCGAGTTGCAGCGTGAGCGTGGATTGCTCCTTGGCCGCCTCGATGCCGAAGGTGTCGAGCACGATCCGCTTGGAGCGGCGGATGTAGTCGCTTGTCCGTTCCTCGATCAAATCGCCGCGGCGGTTGAGGGCCTCATCGCGATCCATCTATTGCGCCTCCATCAGGCTGCCGGGCGGGTGGTGCGCTTTTCGATGCGCTTTTCGTGTTCGCCCTGGATCAGGCGGTGCACGTAGATGCCGGGCAGGTGAATCTTGTCGGGGTCGAGCGTGCCGGGTTCGACGATCTCTTCGACCTCCATCACGCAGATGCGTCCGCACATGGCGGCGGGCGGGTTGAAGTTGCGCGCGGTCTTGCGGAAGATCGCGTTGCCGGTGGTGTCGGCCTTCCACGCCTTGACGATGGAGAGATCGGCGAAGATGCCTTCCTCCATGATATAGGTTTCGCCGTTGAAATCCTTGTGTTCCTTGCCCTCGGCGATCTGGGTGCCGACGCCGGTCTTGGTGTAGAAGCCCGGAATGCCCGCCCCGCCTGCGCGCATCCGCTCGGCCAGCGTGCCCTGGGGGTTGAATTCAAGCTCGAGCTCGCCCGAGAGATACTGGCGCATGAACTCGGCATTCTCGCCGACATAGGAGGCCATCATCTTTTTCACCTGCTTGGTTTGCAGCAGGATACCGATACCGAAATCGTCCACGCCCGCGTTGTTCGACGCGAAGGTCAGGTTCTTGACACCGGCGTCGCGGATCGCGTCGAGCAGAAGTTCGGGGATGCCGCAAAGGCCGAACCCGCCGGCGGCGATCAGCATGTCGTCATGCAGGATGCCATCGAGTGCGGCGGCGGCATTGGCATAGATCTTGTTCATCGGAAACTCCCTCTCGGTGCTTGGCCCGTATGTGACGCGCGTGTGCGGGGAAGTCAATATCGCGGGATCGGAACCGGGCCGCGTCAGGCCGATGTTCGGCCGTGTCCGGTGATGCGGCGCAGGACAAAGCAGATGAGCAGCGCCAGCCCGGTATAAGGAAGGGCGGCGAGAACGAGTTGCGTGATGGCATAGGAGGTCTGAGCCTCACCCTCGCCCATCTGCGCCAGGAGGCTGTTGCCGCCGCGCACGAGGCCAACCACCGTGCCTGCCAAGAACCAGAGGGAGTATTTGCCGAGCATCCTGTCGCTCTCCGTCTCGTTGTCACAGCTTCACGGATTAGGCGCGGAACGTGGCCGGAATGGGGCGAGGGC
>NZ_JAWLDS010000144.1:0-5295 GCF_041686535.1 Aquicoccus sp.
GCCCGCGTGCCGTGATTTTGCCACATTTTGCCACAATCGGCCACAAAGCGTTAACGCGGCGCATCGGCCGGATTCGGGGGGGTGACATCCGGCTGCCGCTCGGCTGCCGTGCGGCTGCCGGGTGTTGGCGCCGCGAGGGCCGCGTGGGGTGTGAACGCACCGGGCGGATGTTTTACAAAGGGTTCATGTGAATGTGCCCCAAAGTTCATATGAACATGAGACCGGTCGCCCAGAAAGCGGTTGAACGGGATGTGTGTTCATGGACTGGACGGCGATACGCTTGTCGGATCGGCAGCGCGACATGCTCTGCAAGGTGCAGGACGCGCAACACGTCTCGATCGAGCGGCTGGCCGAAATCTACGGCGTTTCGCCACAGACCGTCCGGCGCGATGTGAACGTGATGTGCGAGGCCGGCGTGCTGCGCCGGGTCCATGGCGGGGTCGAGGCGCCGCGCGCCGACAACCTGGGCTATGGGGCGCGACGCACGCTCAATGCCCCTGCCAAGCGTCGCATCGCGGCGTGTTTCGCCGCAGGGGTCGAGCCGGGCCTGTCGCTGGCCGTGTCGATCGGAACCACGCCGGAATTCGCGGTTCAGGCCCTGCACGACAAGACCGATCTGACGGTGATGACCAACAACCTCAATATCGCGCTGTTCGCCTGCGAGTGCGAAGGCTGGGCCGTTCACATCGCGGGCGGCATGGTGCGACCGGGGGATCGCGATGTCCTGGGCAGCCAGGTTGAGGCGTTCTTTGCACGCTACCAGGTGGATATCGGCCTGTTCGGCGTGGCGGGCGTCGATGCCGACGGCACGTTGCTGGATTTCACCGAGGACGAGGTGGCCGCGCGCATGGCCATTCTCCGGCATTGCCGCCGCTCGGTCCTGTTGCTGGATGGCAGCAAGTTCGGCCGCGCCGCCCATGTGCGCGGTGGCCATATCGCAGATGTGGACGAGGTGATCTGTGATGTCGCGCCGCCCGCGGTCCTGGCCCGGGAGATCGCGGCGCAAGGTGTTCGCTTCACCATCGCGGAGGAGATCGCATGAGCCCGGGATTCACAGCGCGCGGGCGGGCGATCCGGCTCGAGTCCATCGTCAAGCGATGGGATGACACGGTCGCGCTCGACCAGGTTCACATCAATGTCGCGCCCGGCAGCTTTACCGCGCTTCTCGGGCCGTCGGGATGTGGCAAGTCCACCCTGCTGCGCATCGTGGCGGGGCTGGAACAGGCCAGCGCGGGGCGGGTGATGATCGGCGAAGAGGACGTGACCGACCGGCCCGCCGACAAGCGCGACCTCTCGATGGTGTTCCAGTCCTATGCGCTGTTCCCGCATCTGAGCGTGGCCGAGAACATCATCTTCGGCCTGCGCACCCGCGGGGTCAAACGCTCCGAGCGGCAGGCGCGGCTGGAGCGCGTGGCGCATCTGCTGGGGCTGGAGGCGTTGCTTGAGCGCAAGCCCTCCGCGCTGTCGGGCGGGCAACAGCAGCGCGTGGCACTGGGGCGCGCCGTGATCGCCGAGCGCTCGATCTGCCTGATGGACGAGCCGTTGTCGAACCTCGATGCCAAGCTGCGCCAGACCATGCGCACAGAGCTGCGCGCGCTGCAGCGCGAGCTGGGCTTTACCATGCTCTACGTGACCCATGACCAGGTCGAGGCGATCACCATGGCCGACCGGGTGGTGCTGATGAATGCCGGGCGGGTCGAACAAGCGGCCACGCCGGGCGAGCTCTATGAACGGCCCGCCACGACCTTTGCGGCGCGCTTTATCGGCACACCGCCGATGAACCTGATCCCGGCTGGGGCGTTCGGGCAGGCGGGGCTGCGGCTGGAACGTGCGCTGGGCGCTGCGGTCCAGGTGGGCATCCGCCCCGAGGCGATGCACCCGGCCCATGGCGCGGGCACGTTCGAGATGCGCGTGACCGGCGTGGAATACCTTGGAGCGGATGCCCTGGTGCAAGGGCGGATCGGCGAGGCCCCGGCGCAGATGCGGGTGCCGGGCCATGCCATGCCCGAGGTCGGCAGTACGGTCGCGGTTTCGGTCGCGGCAGATGAGTTTCACGTCTTCGATGCGGGAACGGGCGCGCGCATTGCGACCCCCGATCCGGCATCGTTGTTGGCCCGAACCGGATTCTCGGTGGCCACCAGGGGCGCGGAGGCGCCTGTCATCAACCAGAGGACACCATGACAATGCTTGCCAATATCCTGAAGGGCGCGGCCGCTTCTGCCGCGCTTGCCATCACCATTACGTCACCGGCGCGTGCCGTCGATCTGCAATTCTATTTCCCCGTCGCCGTGGGCGGCGGTGCGGCCGAGGTGATCCAGTCGCTCACCGATGAATACCTGGAAGAGAACCCCGACGTGAATATCGACGCGGTCTATGCCGGCACCTACCAGGACACGATCACCAAGGTGATCACCGCCGCCCGCGGCGGCAACGCGCCGCAGCTTTCGGTTGCGCTTGCCGTGGACATGTTCACCCTGCTCGACGAGGGGCTGATCCTGCCGTTCGACGATTTCATCACGACCGAGGAAGATCGCGCCTGGCTCGACAGCTTCTACCCGGCCTTCATGGAAAACAGCCAGACCGGCGGCAAGACCTATGGCATCCCGTTCCAACGCTCGACGCCCGTGCTTTACTGGAACAAGGAAGCCTTTGCCGAGGCCGGGCTCGACCCCGAAACGCCGCCCGCCAACTGGGAGGAGATGGTCGAGATGGGCAAGGATCTCACCAAGAAGGATGACAGTGGCAATGTCGAGCAATGGGGCGTGCGTATTCCGACCTCGGGCTTTCCCTATTGGCTGTTCCAGGGGCTGACCACGCAAAACGATGTGATCCTGGCCAATTCGGACGGCAACGAGACCAATTTCGACGACCCGGCGGTGGTCGAGGCGCTGGAATACCTGGTGTCGCTTTCGACCGAGCACGGGGTGATGGAGCCGGGCATTGTGGAATGGGGCGCCACGCCCAAGGCGTTCTTTGAAGGCCAGACGGCGATGATGTGGACCACGACCGGGAACCTGACCAATGTGCGCGACAACGCGCCCTTTGATTTCGGTGTCGCGATGCTGCCCGCGCACAAGCGTCGGGGCGCGCCCACGGGCGGCGGCAATTTCTACCTGTTCGAGGGATCGAGCGATGAAGAGCTTGCCGCGGCGGTGGATTTCATCAAGTGGATCACCGGGCCGGAGCAATCGGCCAAGTGGACCATGGCCACCGGCTATGTCGCGCCGCGCCCGGCGACCTGGGAAACCGACACGATGAAAGCCTATGCCGAGGAGTTTCCCGCCGTTTTGGTGGCGCGCGATCAGCTCGAACATGCGGTGGCCGAGCTTTCGACCTATGAGAACCAGCGCATCACGCAGATCTTCAACGATGCGCTGGCCGCAGCGATCACCGGGGAAAAGCCGGCCGACGAGGCCCTGGCCGAGGCACAGGCGCAGGCCGATGCGATCCTGGCCGCCTATCGCTGAGTGAGCCCCATGCGGGCGGGCCTTTGTGGTCCGCCCGTTTTCCCCTGGGAAAGAGGATGCGCCGATGCTGTCGCGCCAATGGATACATGGCTGGTTGCTGTTGCTGCCTGCGCTGGCGTTCATCTTTCTGTTCACGCATATTCCCGCGGTCACGACGATCTGGAACAGCTTCCAGTCGACCCCGCGCGGGCGGCGCCCGTCGCAATTCGTGGGGCTGGACAATTACGAGCGGTTGATCGGTGATCCGGTGTTCTGGAAGGTGCTGGTCAACAACCTGTGGTTCGCGCTGGGCACGATCCCGGTTTCCATCGCGCTCAGCATCGCCATGGCGCTGTTCGTCAATCGCGCCTTTGCGGGGCGGTCGCTGGTGCGCATGGCCTATTTCACGCCCACGGTTCTGCCGCTGATCGCGGTGGCCAATATCTGGCTGTTTTTCTACACGCCGGGCTTTGGCCTGATCGACCAGGTGCTGGGCGCCTTCGGCCGTGGCCAGACCAACCTTCTGGGCAGTCCTGACACGGCGCTGGGGGCGATCATCGTGGTGTCGATCTGGAAGGAGGCGGGGTTCTTCATGATCTTCTACCTCGCCGCCTTGCAGGCGATTCCGCCGCAACTGGCCGAGGCGGCGCGGATCGAGGGTGCGGGCGGCTGGACGATCTTTCGCCGCATCACCTTTCCGATGATGATGCCGACCACGCTTTTCGTGTCGATCAACGCGGTGATCAATGCCTTCCGGCTGGTCGATCACATCTTCATCCTGACCGGTGGCGGGCCGGATAACGCGTCGTCACTGCTGCTCTATTACATATACGAAACGTCGTTCCGGTTCTGGGACACGGCCTATGGCGCGACGCTGACGGTGGTGATGCTGGCGCTGCTGGGGCTGTTTGCCATCGGCCAGTTCTTCCTGTTCGACCGCAAGGTGCATTACAAATGACCGGGTTCGACCGCATATTGATGACCACCGGCGCGGTGGTGCTGGCGCTGATCTGGGTCTTGCCGCTGGTCTATGCGATCTGGACGGCGGTCCATCCGTCGGAATACGAGGCGCGGTTCGTGCTGAGTGCGCCGCTGACGCTGGAGAATTTCGTCAAGGCATGGAACGCGGCACCGTTCGCGCGATATTTCCTGAACACGTTCATCCTCGTCACCGGGATCGTCGTTTGCCAGTTCGTGCTGTGCACGCTGGCCGCCTATGGGTTTGCGCGCTACCGGTTTCCGGGGCGCGACATCCTGTTTTCGCTCGTGTTGCTGCAACTTCTGGTGATGCCCGACATCCTCATCGTCGAGAATTACCGCACCATCGGCGCGCTGGGGCTGGTCGATACGATCGCGGCCATCGCGCTGCCCTATGTCGCGTCGGGGTTCGGCGTTTTCCTGATCCGCCAGACCTTCATGACCGTCCCGCGCGAGCTGGACGAGGCCGCGCGGATCGAAGGGGCGGGGCCGCTGACGATCCTGTGGCGGGTCTATGTGCCCCTGGCCAAGCCGATCTACCTTGCTTATGGGCTGGTTTCGGTGAGCCATCACTGGAACAACTTCCTGTGGCCGCTGATCGTCACCAACTCGGTCGAGACGCGGCCCGTGACCGTGGGGCTGAGCATCTTTTCGACCACCGACTCCGGGGTGGAATGGTCGGTGATCAATGCCGCCACGCTGATGACATCGGGGCCGCTTCTCATCGCTTTCCTGCTGTTCCAGCGCCAGTTCGTCCAGAGCTTCATGCGCGCGGGTATCAAATGACATGAAAAGGAGACCGTGACATGAGCCTTCCAATGCTTGGCGTGGCGATCCGGCGCGCCGATCTCGATGTGCTGCGCGACTGGAT
>NZ_JAWLDS010000145.1:0-5199 GCF_041686535.1 Aquicoccus sp.
GGCCGACCCATTGCGCCTCGGGGATATCACGGCCTGAGCGAACGCTGAGTCCGTCGAGCGTCGATTCGAATTCCGTGACATCGGAGGTCGATTCCAGGTGGGCCTTGTAGAGGTAGTCGTCCGGGCCACCCCAGGGGCTTTCCGGCTTGTCGATGAACGAGGCGATGGAGAATTGCACATCTGGGTTCTCGTCGCGCAGGTCGGCGGCGATCTGCTTGGCCGCGGCCACGAAATTGTCGAGGTCGTCGGAAAACGAGCCCGAGAGGTCCACCAGGAAGATGAAATCGAGCGGTGGGCATTCGGGGTCTTCCTCGCCCAGCAGGTCGATCGTGGCGTCGGAGAATTTCGCCTCTTCGACCCCGACGAGGGTGTTGACCCCCTCGCTGCCCGTGCCGCCGAGATGCGAGATCGTCACCACGTCGTCATCGTCGCGGTCGATCGTGTAGGCCGAGCATGGGCCCGAGAAAAAGGCAATGTCGTGACCTTCGCCGCCGTCGAGGCTGTCGTTGCCGGCGCCGCCGATCAGCTCGTCATCGCCGTCGCCACCTTCGAGCGTGTCGTTGCCCGCCCCGCCGGCGAGCATGTCGTCGCCGTCATTGCCGATCAGGTGGTTGTCGGCATCGTTGCCGATCAGCATGTCGTTGCCCGAGCCGCCGGTGGCGTTCTCGATCACCACGCCGTTGGCGATGGTATAGCCGCCAAGCTGGGTGCCGGTGCCATCGGAAATCGTCGAGACGTAACCGCCGGCGTGGTATTCGGGATCGACAAGTTCGTTGCGCGGCTGGCTGGTGGAGCCGTTGCCATGGTCGTCCTTCATGTCGCCGAAGGCGTCGGTCTTGCGCACCATCTTGAGGATGTCCGCGTCGGCGCTGCGCGCCTCCTGCTCGAGCGAGGCGTCTTGCAGGTTGATATAGGCGTTGTTGCTGCCGGAATAGTCGATCTCGTCGGTGCCGCCGGTATCCCAGATCGAATAGAAGGCCCGGCCGATGGAAATGGAGCCGTCGGAGCCGTCGAGATCGCGCGCGGTGCTGCGCTCGTCGGTGATGGTGTAGGTGGTGTCGCCGGTATGGGCATCGGGGGCGCCATGCACCGCCTGCAGCGCGGCGATGTCGAGCGCGCCAAGCGTGACGTTGTTGCCGAAATTGTCGAAGACCCGCGTGTCGATACCGCCGATTTCATAGGACATCACGGTGTAGCGGGCGTTGTCGGCCTTGTTGTCGGTGGCGACGGCGTCACTCACGGCCCAGGCGGTGGTGCCGGAGTCGTCGTTGTGCGGGTGGCTCAGCCCCAGACCGTGACCCAGCTCGTGCAGGACGACGAAATCGGCAAAGCTGCCGCCGCCGGTCTCGGCGGCCTCGTCGTAGCCGGCGTTGCCCATCCGGTTGGTCAGGAAGGACTGGTAATCATCGGTCTCGCCGGGTTTGAGGATGCTTCCGGGGCCATTCATCCAGGCCACGACGCCGGCGGTGCTGGGATAGCCGCCGGAGAAGACGATGTCGGCGGTGTCGATCCCGCTATCTTCGCTGAAGTCGAGCCCGGTGGCGAGCGAGATGTGATAGAGCGCGTTGTCGATCGCGTCGTTCCAGGCCGGGGCCGTGGTGTCGTTGATCGGCTCATGCGCGTTTCCGGCGCCGGGTTCTTCTTCGTACTTTTCCTCGTAGATCTCGTCGATTCGGTCGGAATCACCGGCCTCGGCGATCCAGTAGGTCAGATTCCCCGTGTCCCACTGGTTGGTGCGCTGAAGGCCCGCCAGCAAGGTGTTGGTGTTTGCAGCTACTGTTGTGGAGCCAGCCATATTGTCCCCCTCTCATGAATTTTAATTAATCAAGTTTCGTTTTCTGGCGCACCGTCATCCGTTCGGGCGCGATCTGTCAACTCGGTTCGGACCAGTTTCGCGGCCCAGTCGGCAGTTTTTGCCGGGTTCACCGGGCATGGGTCCGTCTCGCTCACCGGCTCGGCGGTGAAGAGCTGCCCGGCATGTTCGCCCGCGTTGGCGCCGAGGCGACCGGCCAGGGCGGGCCGGATCACGCGCCCGTCCTCGGGCAGGCCGACGAGCACAAGGCTTTCGACCTGGCTGTCCGCGGGCATGCGGACCAGGTATTGCACCTGCGTCGGCGCGATGACGATGGCGTCGGGATCATCGGGCGTATCGACGGGGCGCAGCAGGCGCCAGCGCGCGTCCTGGCCCTTGAAGCGGTCGGACTCGTCGCGGGCCTCACCCGGGTCCATGCCTTGCATGGCAGTTTCGAAATCCTCGCGGTCGAGCCTGCCGAACAGGAGGACGGCCTGGCGGCGCAGATCCTCGGATTCGTCGAAGCTGGCCTCCGGCGCAAACACATGCACCTGCATCTGGCAGGGCGACGCATCGCCACCCGCAGGTAACAAGTCTTCCTGTGCACCCGCGCCCATGACAGCCACCCCGCACACCACCGCGAGAGCAATGGAATACATCCAGATCGGTTTCATTCGGCCCTCCCGACCCATCACGGATCGATCAAATACTGGGCGATCCGCGGAAAACCTGTGCGATCGTTATCCACCGACAAAGCGCAGTCTGGCGCGCGTGCACGATTCTGTCAACGAAGCCATTGTACTGTGGATCAGGGTCCGGGCCGGTTTTCGCCTTGATCTGGCTGGTTTTTTCACGTGCGCGCGCTGTGATGGGCGTTTGTCCGGGTCATCTGGGGGCTTGGCGCGCCGCGCGGGGCTGGTCGTGATGACCCGGCGCGGCACCACCGCGCCCGCACCCGATCCGCGCACAGGCGATCTGCGCGGATTGCGGTTTCATTTATCTTCTGGGCATATTATCTAGGTGTGACAACAGCGAACAGGATGGATCATGCGCCGCCCAGTCGTCGGAATCATAGGTAATCAGCATCTGATCAACGACACCTACGAGGTTCATGCCGGCGGGTCGATGAATTCGGATGCGGTTGCCAACGTGTCCGACTGCCTGCCGCTGCTGATCCCGGCCGACCCGCGTTTCGTGAGCGTCGAGGAGTTGTTGGAGGTGTGCGACGGCTTCCTGCTCACCGGGGGGCGGCCGAATGTCCACCCGGAGGAATACGGCGAGGCGCCGACCCCGGCGCATGGCGATTTCGACCGCTGCCGCGATGCGATCACCCTGCCGCTGGTGCGCAAATGCACCGAGCGGGGACAGCCGTTCTTCGGGGTCTGCCGCGGGTTCCAGGAAGTGGCGGTGGCCTTTGGATCGACCCTGCATCCCGAGATCCGCGACCTGCCGGGGCGCGACAATCACCGGATGCCGCCCGATGGCACGCTGGAAGAGAAATTCGCCCTGCGCCACACGGTGACCTTCAGCGCGGGCGGCGTGTTCCACCGATTGCTGGGCGCGCGCGAGGTGATGACCAACACGCTGCACGGGCAGGGCATCTGCCACCCGGGCGAGCGGGTCGTGGTCGAGGGATACGCCCCCGACGGCACGCCCGAGGCGCTTCATATCAGCGATGCGCCGGGCTTTACCCTGTCGGTGCAGTGGCACCCCGAATGGAACGCGGCCAACGACCCGGTGTCACGGCCGCTCTTCACGGCCTTTGGCGATGCGGTGCGCGCCTGGGCCGAGGAGCGCCGGGCGACGCCGATGCTCAGATCGGCCTGAAGGCGGCGCTTCGTCATTTCCGACAGACCGGTGAAAAGCAATTGCCGTGGCCGGCCATAACTGCGCCCGGGGCCAGTCCCCTACATTCGCGCTTCGATCATGTGGGGGCGTAAAGTTCTGAAATTGTTGCGTTTCGGCCCGTGCAGGTTGGGCCGTGTTCCGAGTGACCGAATCGGACGCTCATTGCTGGCTTTCGCCAAGGGAGTGGTGGTTTGGCAGGCACCGTGCGCCGTGGTTAACGCCTGTTCGGGACCGGGTTCCAAGGGGGGTGACATCCGGCTGCCGCCCGGCTGCTCCCCGGCTGCCGGGTAAAACAACGGCGGTTAACCTCTCGTTAGGTTAACGGGGCGCGCGATGGGAAAGGTGCTTGTCCGGGCCAGCGCTGCCAATCTCGTGTTTCCATCAACCCGACCCGCGCCTCCAATGGATCGACCCATTGATTGACAATTCGGCAATGGATGGGGACGATGATTGTATTTCAGAGCTAAAGGCAGATGAGAGTGACATGATCCGATCAAACCTTTTTTCCTGCATGATTGCGGTCATCTTCGCGCTGGCCACAACCAAAGCCACCGCACAGGATCGAGCCTGTGACGACTTTCTGACAGAGGAGTTTTTCGCATCGGCCTCACCGGAAGTTGTGGCAACGTGTCTGGAGCAAGGCCGGGCTGTCGATGAGCGTGATGACCAAAGGAATTCGCCTCTGCATCTGGCCGTGGCTTATGCCCCGGATGCACGTGTGACGTGGGTGCTGCTGCGAGCAGGCTCTGATCCCAGCCTCAAGAATTTAGCGAAACATACACCGATGCACATGGCGGCAGCATATGCGATTGATCCCTTGCAGGTTGTCACGCTCGCGTTTTGGGGGGCAGAAGTGGACAGGGGAAGGGAGGGGGATGATTGCAAGTGGCCCATGACCACATGCACGACGACGCCGCTGCACCTGGCCGCGCGGCGCCCCGAGGCTGTGGATGTGGTCACGGCATTGATCGAAGCCGGCGCCGCCACTGATATCTTCGCGGGCATAGATCTGGCGGATATCGACGAGGATCTGAAAGAAGACAAATCCTTGCTGCCGCTGCACCTGGCCGCACGGCATGCGGGTGTCGAGACGGTTGGTGTGCTCTTGCAGGCGGAGGCCAAGGTGGACGCGAAGGACAAGGGGCGCAAGAAGCGGACGGCATTGCACTACGCGGCCGCGCGCAAGGCTGGCGCACTCGACATCGTGCAGGCGCTTCTGGACGCGGGGGCGTCGGCTGATGCAACCGATTTCGAGAACACCACGCCCCTGATGTTGGCCGCGATTCATAGCACGGACCCGGAAGTTGTGGCGGTATTGTTGGACGCAGCAGAAAAGCCCTGTATGGAAAACAAGGCGAAATCAACGGCTTCTTTGATGATGCACGAGTACAATCCTGCCTTGCAGGACGACGACGTATTTACCAGGTTGCACGATCGATGCAGCGAATGAAGCGTCTTGCCGAACGCCTTTCATTTCTTTTCGTGGGTGGCATCAAGACCTTGCGGCGTGTCATCGGTGTGCTGCGGCGCTTTGCCGTTCTGCTGGTTCTGCTTGCGAT
>NZ_JAWLDS010000146.1:0-5181 GCF_041686535.1 Aquicoccus sp.
CAACCGGACGCCGACATCGGATGCGCGCGAAAAACCCACGGCACGGAGAGCCAACTGCCCAAGCAGAAAATTTCAGCGTCATGAATTATTGCGGTTAGGGACCTCGGCGTCGGCATCGCATTACAGCATTTTGCGAAAGCAATCAGTTAACTTGGAGATTTCAACCGGCGGCAATAGGCAGGATCGGGACTAATGTACCAGCCCGAGCGCGTGTGGACGGACCGTAGAGCACAACGTCAATGTTCCCTTGGAGCAAAAAACTTTACGCAGCAAAATCAATCGGCCAACTTCGCCCATGGTCGCCCGCCAGCCAACTCGTGGGCAAGGTGATCGACCAAGGCGCGAAGTTTGGCGGGCATGGGCGAGATTGGCGGCCATAATGCAAGGACCGGCATTTTTCGTGTAGCGTGACCCTGTAGCACGGGTTGCAGTGTGCCCGCTGCCAAGGGTTCAGCGACGATGAAGCCTGGCAACATTGCCAGCCCCAGACCGGCCAGGGCAAAATCCCGCATCGCCTCGCCGTTGTTCAAGGTCAGGCGACTGCGTGCCGGAGTCGACGCAAGTTTTCCGTCTGTCTCGAACTGCCACAGCTGCACGTCTGGAAGGTGGATGTAACTCAGCACCTGGTGTCCCGCCAGATCGGCGGGTGCCGCTGGCTGACCGTGGCGGGCCAGATAGTCGGGACTGGCGCAGGCGATCATCTCGTCGGTGCATAAGGTGCGCCCGATCAAGGCACTGTCGCGCGCTTCGCCAATGCGAATGGCGAGATCGAAGCCATCGCGGATCAGATCGCGGGCGCGATCGTCAAAATCGATCCGCAATTCCAGTTCGGGATGTGCCTGCGCGAACCGTGCGAGGATCGGGCTGAGAAAAAGCGTGCCAAAGGTCATCGGCGCCGTGATCGACAGCCGGCCGCGCAATTGGGCGGTCCCGTCCATACCCCATGACGCGCTCTCGGTCGCGGCCGTCAGGGCGCTGAGAGCGGGACGCAGTTGTTCTGCCAGGCGCACCGCCGCCTCGGTCGGGGTGACACGGCCTGCATTTCGCAGGAACAAGGCCGCCTGCAAGGCGCGTTCCAGATCGGAAACGCGCTTGCTGATGACGGATTTCGACAGGTTCAGATGCGCTGCCGCGGCGGTCACGGTGCCAAGCTCCATCACCGCCAAAAACGTCTCGATCTCGTCCAATGTATACCGCATAGGCAAAGCTTATTCCGCCTCTGATCGTTCGGCAATCGCGAACGCCGGGTTGTCGCGGTGGGTGCTGCACAATCGCCCGGTCACCTGCCATACTGCGCGCAACCAAGGAGGCCACCATGAACCTGACAGGCATACATCACCTGACCGCAATCACGGCCGATGCACCCAGCAACAATCGATTTTACACCGAAACCCTCGGGCTGCGGCGCGTCAAGATGACCGTCAATCAGGATGACACATCGGCGTATCACCTGTTTTTCGCCGATGGCGCGGGCACTCCCGGCACGGACCTGACCTTTTTCGACTGGCCGGTCACGTCGGAGAAACGTGGCACAAACGCGATCAGCCGCACTGGCCTGCGTGTGGTCGAGGATAGTCTTGAGTATTGGGTCGTTCGGCTGCGCGACGCCAGACTTATCTGCGGCGAGATCGGAGAGATCGACGGCCGCGCCACACTTGATTTCGAGGACCACGAAGGCCAGCGCTTCCGATTGACAGCCGACACCGCCAGCACGGCACATCCCTGGGACCGCAGCCCGGTGCCGCCGGAACATCAGATCCGCGGGTTGGGCCCTATCACCATTTCGGTGCCGCAACTGGCGCCGACAGAAACGGTCCTTACTCACCTGATGAACATGCGCGCCGTGCGAGACTATCCCAGCCCCGACGGCCAGGGTCAGGTGCATGTGTTCGAAATGGGTGCGGGCGGACCCGCCGCCGAATTGCATGTCGCTGTGCAGCCTGGCCTGCCAGTGGCGCAGCAAGGTGCCGGAGCGGTGCATCATGTCGCGTTCCGCGTGCCTGACAAACAAGCGCTCAGCCAATGGGCAGAGCGCTTGAACACCCTTCGCATGCCCAGTTCGGGCGAGGTCGAGCGGTTCTATTTTCGCAGTCTTTACTTTCGCGAACCGGGTGGCAATCTGTTTGAACTGGCCACCGACGGTCCTGGCTTCGATGTGGACGAACCGTTCGAGACCATGGGCGAGGCATTGTCCCTTCCGCCATTTCTCGAACCGAAGCGCGCCGCAATCGAGGCGCGCCTGAAGCCGCTGGACTGATACACCAGGGCGCCGGCCGCGGGACCATCGCTGCGGCCGGCAAGACCACTTGATCGACGCGCGGCGCGACTGTGCCAGTGCACGTCACATTGCAAAGGAGCGCGCCGATGGCCGCAGAAGGGTTGGGGCCGGTCATTGGGCTTGCGGTTGTGCTCATGGGGGCCGCGGTGATTGCCGTGCCGCTCTTCAGGCGTCTGGGGCTGGGATCGGTCTTGGGCTATTTCGCCGCCGGGGCCTTGGTCGGCCCCTCCGTGCTGGGCTTGTTCACTGACCCTGACGCGATCCTGCATTTCGCGGAACTCGGGGTCGTGATGTTTCTGTTCGTCATCGGACTGGAACTGCGCCCGCAAAAGCTCTGGGCGCTGCGGGGGCAGATCTTCGGGCTGGGGCTGGCACAGGTCAGTCTTGCAATCGGTCTGCTGTCGCTGGCAGGCGTGGTTGTGTTCTCACTTCCACCGGTCACGGCGTTTATCGCCGGTGCGGGGTTCGTGCTGTCCTCGACCGCCGTGATCATGTCCACCCTGCAAGAGCGTGGCGAGATCGCCAGCCCCGAGGGTCAGAAATCCATCTCGATCCTGCTGTTCGAGGATCTGCTGATTGTGCCATTGCTGGCGGTTGTGGCGTTTCTTTCCCCCGTCGGACAGGGCGAAGGCGGGCTGGCTGCGCTGGCACTCGCTCTTGGGGGTCTGGTGGCGCTGCTTGTGGCGGGACGCTGGCTGCTTGATCCGTTCTTCGCCCTGCTGGCCCGCGCCCGCGCCCGCGAGGTGCTGAGCGCCGGGGCACTACTTGTGGTGCTCGGTGCCGCCCTTCTAATGGCGACCGTCGGCCTGTCGATGGCGATGGGTGCTTTCGTGGCGGGTGTCATGCTGTCCGGCTCCAGCTATCGCCACCAGATCGAGAGCGATATTGGGCCATTCAAGGGCCTGTTGATGGGCCTGTTCTTTCTGGCTGTCGGCATGTCGCTGAATCTGGCAGTGGTGGCTGCGGAGTGGCCGCTGCTTCTGGCGATGCTGGTCGTCTACGTGCTGGTCAAGGCCGTCGCTATCTATGCCACGGCGAGGGCCTTTGGCGGGGCCAACCTGCCCGCCCTGCGCCGCACCGTGATGTTCGCCCAAGGGGGCGAGTTCGCCTTTGTCCTTTATACCGCTGCCCTGGCCGGTGGCGTGATCGACGCGCGCGAAAATGCTATCTTTTCGACCGTCGTGATACTGTCCATGGCGATCACCCCGCTGATCATGATTGCTGCTGACCGTGTTTTGCGGGACGGTGACCGCTCGCTGGACGGCGTAGAGGCCGCGGACGGTCTGCGCGGGCAGGTGCTGGTCATCGGCTTTGGCCGGTTTGGCCAGATCGCGCTGCAACTGCTGCTGGCCCGCGGGGCGCAGGTTTCGGTGATCGAGAACAACCCCGACCGTATCCGCGACGCCGCGCGCTTCGGGTTCAAGGTCCATTACGGTGATGGCACGCGGCTGGATATCCTGCATGCGTCGGGGGCGGCGCAGGCGCAGGTGATCCTGGTCTGTGTCGATGACCGTCGCGCAGTCAGCGCCATTGCAGAACTGGTCCAGCACGAATTCCCGAATGCGGCGGTGCTGGCGCGCAGCTATGACCGGGGTCATTCGATGGACCTGATCCGCGCAGGTGTGGACTTCGAGATCCGTGAAACAGTTGAATCCGCGTTTCAGATGGGGGCCGAAGGGTTACGCCGCCTTGGGTGGGACGAGGCGACAGTGACAGACGCGTTGGAGGATGTCCGCGGCCGCGATGCACAGCGCCTGACGGAACAGGTGCAGGGTGATATCATGTCAGGCCGTGACAGTATGTTGACGACCCCGGTGCCGGAACCGTTTACCCCTGCCAGATCCACATCGAAAGGAAATCCGCAATGACAAAGACAATCCTTGGCCTCAGCGGCAGCCTGCGCCGCGCATCCTTCAACGCGGGATTGCTGCGCGCCGCTGCTGAGTTGACACTGGACGGCGTGAAAATCGAGACCGGATCAATCCGCGACGTGCCGCTTTACGATGGAGATCTTGAACAGGCCAAAGGCCTGCCAACTTCTGTCAAAACGCTGCAAACGCAGCTTCAAGCCGCAGACGGGGTTCTGCTGGTCACGCCGGAATACAACAACGGCATTCCCGGCGTATTCAAGAATGCCATCGACTGGATGTCACGCGGGCCGGGATTGGAGATGTGGGTAGGCAAACCGGTGGCAGTGCTTGGTGCGTCGCCCGGTGGGTTTGGCACGATCATGGCGCAGAACCACTGGCTGCCTGTGCTGCGTACGCTCAAAGTCGATTTCTGGGCCGAAGGGCGGCTCATGGTGGCGCGGGCAGGCGATCTTTTCGATGGGGATGGCAACCTGACCGATCCCGCCAGCCGCGACCGGCTGGCGGATTTTCTGGACGGTTTCGCCAGGGCCATCTGACACGATGTTAGGGTCCCAGACCTGTTGACGGGCCATGACCTCGCGACTCATTTGGCCGTTTGCCTGTCCAGCCAACTTTTCGCCGCATCCAGATCGGATGCGCCAAGCTCATGCCCCACAGGCAAGGTGCGCGTATCGAGCGTCGCCCCGGCACTCCGCAACGATGCCTCAAGCGCCGGGGCCATGCGGGCGAAAGGATCATGCGCCCCAGACAGCAGCAATATGTTTGCCCCAGTCAGGTCAGGCGCAGGCGCGTCGTCCAGCGCCGCAATCCCGCGCAGCAGGATCGCGCGCCGCACCAGACCCGGATGCAGCAACATCAACGCGCCCAGCAGGTTCGCCCCGTTGGAATAGCCCAGATAGCTGATGCGCCCTGCATCCAGCCCGTAGCTTCGAATCACTGCATCCATGAAACCGTTGAATGCCTCTGCTTCGGATCGGATATCGGCCTGATCATAGGTCACGGCATCGTACCGCCGGAACCAGCGGTTGATGC
>NZ_JAWLDS010000147.1:0-5076 GCF_041686535.1 Aquicoccus sp.
GTCCTGTACAGCCGACTGCAGTTCTGTCCGGCACTTCCACCAGCGGGCAGGACGGCGGCGAACTTCTGCACCACAGCATGATATTATCGGCCCCAAACCCCCTTTGGGGTCACTGCAACCGGCGGCAGTCAGCCCCTTTCCCGACGGTCGCAGTTATAACCTTCGCTGGTGCGGCATTTGACACGAAGGGCGGACTCCGGACTTTCGCCGCAGATGTGTCTCGCCGTCCATGTATGTGGGAAAGTTTCCATTCAGGACAATAAGTGATCAAAGTAAAAGGCCGATCGGGCATTTTACTTTTACTTTCCAGAACCTTTTGATAAATTTCTCAGCTGTTCACGCTGTTCACGCTGTTCACGCTGTTCACGCTGTTCACGCTGTTCACGCTGTTCGCCCTCGGCAACCGGTGCCGCATGCGACAGATCGGTGATGCCATCGCTTGGAGGATTTGTTCCTCACACCTATACGGCCTTTTTCAATGAGCAAGACATTCTGTCCGGCGCGGGCGAGCCAGTACGCAGCGCAGACGCCGACGATCCCGCCGCCCGGGTGGAGGTCGCGGTGGGTCTCTATCCGAAGCAGTGAAGCGGGCATGATTTTCCCCTGTGTTTCTCGAAAATCAGATGTAAGGTTCCGGCGCTTCGTGCCGCATCCGGCGTACTGACCGACAGATCGCTTCGTATTTGTTCGGTCGGTCGTGCCGACTGCCTTTGCCACCGCGTGTCGCGCCGTTACGTGCAGGACAGAACCGATGAACAACCATCAGAAACTCGATCGAATCGACATCCGGATACTGGCTGAGTTGCAGCGCAACGGCCGCATCACCAATGTCGAGCTGGCCGATCGCGTTCACCTGTCCCCCTCGCCGTGCCTGACCCGCGTTAAGAAGTTGCAAAAGGCCGGCTATATCGCGGGGTATTCCGCGCTCATCAACGTGGCCAAGCTTGGCGAGACGCTTACAGTGTTCACCGAATTCACGCTGAAGAACCACCGCCAGATCGATTTCGCGCGCTTTCAGGACGCGTTGGAAAAGATCGACAACTGTGTGGAATGCCATCTGATATCCGGTGGTTACGATTATCTGGCGAAATTCGTTATCGCCGGTATCAGCGACTATCAGGAGATCGTGGAAGAGCTGATCGACCGCGATATCGGGATAGACCGTTACTTCAGTTTCGTGGTGATGAAGACACCGTTCATCAAGCGGCAACTGCCGCTGACCCGGCTGTTTTCCGACGCCGAGTAGGCCAGCCCGCCCTACCTGTCCGAGAAGGCGGCCAGAATCTCGGGGTCCTGCTCCAAACCGGCAAGCCATCCGGTATCAAGCTGTGGCACCGAGGATATGAGCAGCCGTGAATAGGCGTGCTCCGCGTCCTGTGACATCCGTGCGGCCGGCAGGGCCTCGATCACCTCGCCCTTGTACATCACCATGACATCGTCGCAGATCGCCTCGACCGTGGACAGGTCATGGCTGATGAACATGTAGCTCAGACCAAGCTCGCCTTGAAGTTCCTTCAGCAGTTCGAGGATGGCCGCCGCCACCACGGTATCAAGCGCCGATGTGATCTCGTCGCAGAGGATCAGTTCAGGGTCGGCCGCAAGGGCGCGCGCGAGGTTCACGCGCTGCTTTTGACCCCCAGACAGTTCCGACGGCAGGCGATGGCGCAGCGCCGGAGGCAGGTGAACCATGTCCAGCAACTCGATCACGCGCTTTTCACAGGCGTCACCGCGCAGGCCCTTGTAGAACCGCAGGGGACGCCCGATTATGTTGCCCACCGAATGGGCCGGGTTCAGCGCGGTGTCCGCCAGTTGAAACACGATCTGTGCGCGGCGCAGCTCTTGCTTGCTTCGGTGGCCCAGGGCGGGCGCAAGCGTGTGCCCGTCAAGCAGCACTTCGCCGCGATAGGCCGGAAGAATACCAGACACCGCCCGGGCCAGCGTCGACTTGCCGGAGCCCGACTCGCCGATCACGCCGAGGTTGCGGCCCCTGTAAAGCTTGAAACTCACATCGCTCATCACCTTTGCCGACGGTTCGCCATTCTTGATCACGCCATAGCCCGCGCACAGCCCACGGACCTCCAGTATCGGCGTCTCGGCCGCGTCCTCGACGTCTTTGACGGGAACGTGCCGTACCGGATCGAAAGCGGCCAGAAGTTCCTTGGTGTAGGGATGCTCGGGCGCGTTCAGGATCTGCTTAGTGGTGCCCTGCTCCTGGATTTCGCCGCCCTTGAGGACGATGATGCGATCGGCGATCTGGGCGACGACCGCAAGGTCGTGGCTGACATAAACCCCGGCCATGCCGCCGTCTTCCATCACCCGGCGAAAGGCGCGCAACACCTCGATCTGGGTGGTCACGTCAAGCGCCGTGGTCGGCTCGTCGAAGATCACCAGGTCGGGATCCCCGATCAGGGCCATCGCAGCCGACAACCGTTGCATTTGCCCCCCCGAAACCTGATGCGGATAGCGATCACCTATCGTGTCGGGATCGGGCAGGGCCAGGGCGCGGAAAAGCGTGCGGGCATGCTCCTCGGCCTTGACGCGCGGCATCAGATTGTGGATGCGGGTCGTCTCGACCACCTGATCCATCAGCCTCTTCGACGGGTTGAACGCCGCCGCCGCCGACTGGGGAACGTAGGACACCTCGGTGCCGCGCAACTTGGCGCGCTGGCCTTCGGTCATGCCTGTGACATCGTAATCGCCGATGCGGATGGTCCCTCCATCGATCGAGCAGCCGCTGCGTGTGTGCCCCATCAGCGACAGCGCGATGGTCGTCTTGCCAGAGCCGGATTCGCCTATGAGGGCGAGGATCTCGCCGGGTGCGATATCGAAATCCACATCGCGGATGATCTCGACGTCGCGGCCGGAATCGGTAACGGCACCGATCCGCAGGTTGCGGACGGATACGAGAGGTGTGTCAGTCATCATTCGGCCCTGTCTCTGATCTTCTTGGGAAGGTTGTCGATGAATATGTTCACCGAGATGGTCAGCGACGCGATGGCGATGCACGGAAAGATCACCGCCGGGGCGCCGGCGCTCAGCCCCGCGATGTTCTCACGTACCAGCGCGCCCCAGTCGGCATTCGGCGGTTGCACCCCGAGACCAAGGAAAGACAGCCCCGACAGAACCAGGACGATGAACACGAATCGTACACCGAAATCGGCCAGCACCGGCCCGAGGATGTTGGGAAAGATCTCGCAGGCGATCAGGTAGGGCGTGCGCTCGCCGCGGGCGCGCGCGACGGTGATGAAATCCATCGTGTTGACGTTCACCGCCAGTGCGCGGGCAAAGCGGTAGGCGCCGGGCGTATAGATCACCGCCAGGGTCAGCACCAGCACCGGGATGGACGATCCCACAGCGGCCACGACCACGAGGCCGAACAGCAGCGGGGGGATGCCGTTCAGCGCATCCAGAAGCCGTGACAGCAGCGTGTCGAACCAGCCGCCGATCACCGCGGCAATCATCCCCATGATGACGCCGGCGACACAAGCCAGCGTGACGGCGGCAAGTGCGATCCCCACCGTAAAACGCGCGCCCATAAGGACCCGCGAAAAGATGTCCCGACCCAGGTAATCGGTGCCCATCCAGTGCGCGGCACTGACGCCACTGAAGTAGTCCCAGTCGACGATCTTGCCGACCGGGTAGGGTGTGAACCAGTTGCCTATCAGCGCGACGACGGCCCAGAACAGGATGATCGCGATGCCGATCCGGCCGGTCCAGCCAAAGGAATAACCCAGATTGCGCGGCGTCGGCAGGCGGAACTTGCGGGGAGAGCGTGTGGAGCTGGTCATCACTGGCGCAGCCTCGGGTTGGAGAGGATCGCGATCATGTCCGCCAGCGTGATCAACATCAGGTAAC
Organism: Aquicoccus sp.; assembly: GCF_041686535.1. NCBI lineage: Bacteria > Pseudomonadati > Pseudomonadota > Alphaproteobacteria > Rhodobacterales > Paracoccaceae > Aquicoccus > Aquicoccus sp. The sequence goes on from NZ_JAWLDS010000147.1 coordinate 3,856, forward strand.
TGACGCAGAAGACCATCGCGCAGGACTGGATCAGCGGCAGGTCGCGGGTGGCCACGGCATCGACCATCAGCTTGGCGACGCCGGGATAGTTGAAGACCGTCTCGACGATGATGACACCGCCGATCAGGTAGGACAGCGACAAGGCCACCGCGTTGGCGATCGGACCAAGCGCATTGGGCAGCGCGTGCACGAGAACCATGCGGGGCTTTGACGCCCCCTTCAGCAGCGCCATCTCGACATAGGGTGTTTCGATGGCTTCGATCAAGGCGGCCCGTGTCATCCGGATCATCTGCGCCGAGACCACGAAGCTCAGCGTGATGACGGGCATGGCATAGGCCCGCAGCATCGCTCCGATACTGTCGACGTTGACCCCGTAGCTCAGGGCCGGCAACCAGCCGAGCCACACCGCAAAGACCAGCACGGCGAGGGTTGCGACCATGAATTCCGGAACGGAAATGACGGAAATTGTCGCCACCGAAACGACCCGGTCCAGCCATGACCCGCGAAACATGGCGGCGACGATGCCAAGGACAAGCGCAACAGGCACACAGATCACCGTCACGATCCCGGCAAGGCGCAGGGAATTCAGCAACCGATCCCCCAGCAGTTCGGTGATCTCCATGTCATTGACGTAAGAGCGTCCCATGTCGCCAGTGGCAAGCCCTGCCAACCACCCGAGAAAGCGCTGTAAAGCCGGCTCGTTCAGCCCCATCGCCTCGCGCAGGCCCGCGACCGCTTCGGGTGTGGCGGACTGGCCAAGCAGGATCTGGGCAACATCACCGGGCAACATCTCGGTTGCGAAGAACACCGCGAAGGACACGACGATCAGCGTGATGAATGCGATCCCAAGGCGTTGCCCGACGAGGATCCATGTCGTGGTGGACCAGAGCATGGGGCACCTCCCTGTTCAGAAATCCAAAGGGGCCCGCGCATCCCCGAATGCGCGGGAGTTTCTCGGAAATCGGATTATTCGTCCAGCCAGACGTATTCCGGAAAGACAAAGCCCATCATCGGACCGAGCGGGTTTGACGTCATGCCCTTGAGGCTGCCTGCCACCCCGTCGATATTCGAGATATAGGTGGGGATGATGGTGCCGGCGTCATTGGCCACCATCTCCTGCATTTCCCAGTACATGTCGGTGCGCTTGCTTTCGTCCAGCAGCCCGCGGGCCTCGACCAGCATGTTGTCGAATTTTTCGGACTTGTACTGGCTTTCGTTCCA
>NZ_JAWLDS010000148.1:0-5052 GCF_041686535.1 Aquicoccus sp.
GGGCGAGATGCGCTGATCGCGGCGCGCAAGGGCTGCCTAGTGCCGCGCCGGTCTGTCTGGCCGCCCGTCCAGCAACAGCCGGGGCGCGGGTGGCGCGGTTTCGCAGATGAGCTTGCCGCGCCGGATGACGTGGGTCCGGGTGGCTCGCGTCCGGATGGCGTCGATCGGATCCGTCGCATCCAGCAGCACCAGGTCGGCCGGCGCGCCGGTCACCAGCCCGTCGCCCCCCAGCCCCATGATCCGCCCCGGATCTGTCGTCACGGCGTCGAAACAGGCGCGCAGCCCGGCGCGGTCGGTCATGTGACAGGCATGCGCCGCGATCCACGCGACATCCAGCAGGTCGCCGTGGCCCAGCGGATACCACGGATCGAGCACCGAATCCTGCGCGAAGCCCACGACACAGCCCGCCGCGCGCAATTCGGGCACCCGCGTCAGCCCGCGCCGCTTGGGGTAGGTGTCGAACCGCGCCTGCAGATGCAGGTTGGCCGGCGGGTTCGCCATCACATGCAGCCCGGCATCGGCCATCATCCTGATCAGGCGATTGGCGTAGAAATTGTCCATGGAGTGCATCGAGGTCAGGTGCGATCCTGTCACCCGCCCCTGAAGACCGAGCCGCTTCGTCTCGTAGACCAGCGTCTCGATCATGCGCGAGTTTGGGTCGTCGTTCTCGTCGCAATGCATGTCCACCATCGCGCAGCGCTCGGCCGCGATCTCGCACAGGGCGGTGATCGAGGACCGGCCCAGCTCGGCCGTGGGTTCCAGATGCGGGATGCCGCCCACCACTTCGAACCCCATGTCAAGCGCCTTGCGCACGCTGTCGGCCATGTCCGGGCGGGAATGAAACCCCATCTGCGGAAAGGCGACCAGTTGCAGGTCGAGATAGGGGCGGACCTCGCGGCGGACCTCGGCGATGATCTCGGCGGCCAGCATGTCGGGGTTGGTGATGTCGACATGGCTGCGGATCGCCTGCACGCCTTTCGAGACCGCCATGTCGCAGTATCGCAGCGCGCGGTCGCGGTAATCCTCGGCCGTCAGGCCCGGCGAGATCCGGCGCCAGAGCGCGATCCCCTCGGCCAGCGTGCCGCTTTCGTTGTAAAGCCCATCGGTGCCGAGGCTGAGCGTCGCGTCGATGTGAAAATGCGCATCCACGAAGGGGGGCGTCGCCAGTTGGCCTTTTGCGTCGATCTCGGGTGCGTCGGTGCCGAGTGCTGGCGCGATCTCGGCAATCTTTCCATTCTTGAGGGCGATGTCCTGCCCGGTGCGACCATCGGGCAGGGCGGCGTTGCGGATCACGAGGTCGAATGTCATGGCAGCTTATCCTTGTGGATCGGTTTGAAACGCGGTGACAAGGGCCGCCGCGATATCCGGGACCACCTGTTCGACCACGATGCGCCCCTTCTCGGCACTGGCGCCGGCGGCCGACGACAGCACGCCGGTGGGCGGAATCGGTCCGGTATCCACCGGGTAGACATCGTAGGGTGGAAACGCGGCCGGGGGCCCGTCGGGAATTTCCTCGGCCCTGACAAGATCGGGGCAGAGATGCAGCATGCACGATGTCTCCATCACCGCCGCGTGTTCCAGCTCCCAGCTGAGCAGGCCGTCGGGAAACAGCGCCGCCTCGGTCTCGGGGGTGATGAAGGTCCAGTAGCCGAACTTGACGATGCGGGTGCCCACCACCCCTTCGGCGGCAAGCGCGCGCAGCGCGAGGTCGGCGGCTTCGGTCAGGAACCACTGGTTTTCCATGTGCCCGTCGAACAGCACGATCTTCGTCAGCCCGTGGCGCGCAAGATCGCAGAGGATGTCGCGCACCATGTGGATATAGGTCGCAGCATCGAGGCTTGCGCAGCCGGGAAAATGGTTGCCTCCGCCCGATTTCGGCTGCGACTTGTAGCCGTAGGGCAGCGCCGGGGCGACCAGAGCTCCCGTCCGTTCGGCTACCAGCGCGGCAAGGCGCGCGGGCATGAAGCGGTCGGTGCCCAGAGGCAGGTGTGGGCCGTGCTGTTCCAGCGACCCGGCGGGCAGGATCACCACCGGCGGGCCGTCGCGGGTCAGGCGGTCAAGCTCGACCCAGGTGAGCGCGTCGAGCTGTACGGTCACGTGCGCCCCCATGCGGGTTCATGGCCCAGGCGCCTCAGGCCCATGTCGCGCGCGTTGCAGCGTTTGTGGATTTTGCGGAACGATGGTTCGAACTGCCGGTTGAGCGCCTCTGTCCGTTCATGTGCGGCGAAGAAGGCCGGCAACTCCTCGCGCAGCTCGGCCAGCAGCTCGGCCTCGGTCACGCGCAGGCATGTGCCGGCCTCGGCCATGATCTCGCCATTGACGATAGCATGCGTGATCGAGCTGCCGGTTTCGCAATAGACAAGGTGATTGGCCGGGTCGTTCAGCGGGGTAAAGGGGATGGCGTCGAGGTCGAGCACGATCATGTCGGCTTTCTTGCCCGGCTCCAGGCTGCCGGATTCGGACCCGAGGCAGGCGCTGCGTGCGCCGCCGAGCGTGGCGCAGTGCAGCACGTCTTCGGCGGACAACCACAGATCGTTATCTGGCGTCTGCACATTGTGGATCAGCCCCGCGGCATGCATCACCGAGAACATCCGCGTCGTGTCCGAGGTCGAGATGCCGTCAGAACCGAGCGCCACGTTGATCCCGGCCCGCATGATTCGCTTGATCGGGGCGACGCCCGCGCCCAGCTTCTGGTTCGAGATCACGTTGTGCACGATGGACACGCCCGCCTCGCCCATCATGCCGATATCGGCGTCGGTGACCCAGATCGAATGCGCGATCGTGGTCCGGGGCCGCAGCAGGCCGAGCCGCTTCATGTAGGCGATCAGCGTCTCGCCGTAGAATTCCTGCCCGGTGACCGCCTGCACCTTGGTCTCGAGGATATGGGTGTGAAAGGGCGTGTCATGGGCTTCAGCCAGTTCCATCGCGGCCTGCATCAGATCAGGTGTGCAGCGTTGCGGCGCCGAGGGGGCGACCATGAAGTTCAGCCGACCCGCGCGGCCGTGATGCTTTTCCAGCGCATCGCGGCAATGTGCCAGCCACTCTGCGCTATCCGCCGCCCCCTGCGCGTCGGCTTCGGCGCAGAGCTCGGGCGGGACGAGATCACGGGCAAACGGGATGGTGTCGAGGAAGGGCCGGTCCACCACGTGGCCCGACACGGTGGCGCGCAGGCCGACATCCTCGTAGGCTTGGAACACGGCGTCGAGTTGATCGGATGTCTGGTTGGGGCTTTCGTACACGTCGTCGGTGACGCAGGTCGTGCCCGATTTGAGCGATTCCATCGCGCAGAGCGCGGTGCGCAGGTAGGCCAGCCGTGGCGAAAGGGTCTGCGCGCCGAGGATGGGATAGGCATAAAGCATCCAGACCTCGAGCGGCATGTTGTCGTAGCGCCCCTTGTAGAGCGCCTCGGGCGAATGCATGTGGCCGTTCACCAGCCCCGGCATCACCAGTTTGCCGCGACCGTCGATCACGTTGTCGGCCGCTTGCGTTTCGCAGTCTCCCACGGCGGTGATGCGGTCGCCCTCGATCAGTATGTCCCCGGTGATCGGGCGGGCGCCCTGGCCCGGGGCCATGGTGATGATCTGCGCCCCTTGGATAAGGATCGACATGTCAGCTAATCTCCCTTGGCAGAACGTATCCGACCTCGGCGGGCCAGCTTGCACAGACCCTTGCGCCGGGTGTGAGGTCGAGACCGTCGATCTCGCTTTGTTGCTTTTGCACCTTCATTTCGGTCCCGTCCGAGAGGCGCAGCATGACGGTGACGAACGAGCCGGTGAATTCCTCTGTCAGAACCTCGGCCTGCACCTCGTTCGCGGTCCCTGACGCGACGCCAGACAGGGCCACGCGGTCAGCCGGCACGAGCAGGCTGGCCCCCGCATGCGCGGCCGGCGGCGTGCCGCGCGCGATGCCGAAGCTGCCCATCGGCGTCTCTATCTTACCGGAAGTCGTCATCCGGCCGTCGAGGATGGTGTTGGCGCCCACAAATTCGGCCACGAAGCGGTTGGCCGGCGCGCGGTAGACCTCCTTCGGGGCGCCGATCTGCTGCACGTGCCCGTTCGACAGGATGGCGACCCGGTCGGCCATCGCGAACGCCTCGGACTGGTTGTGGGTGACGTAGAGAAAGGTGATCCCCAGCTCGTTGTGGAGCCGCTTCAATTCGGATTGCATGTGCAGGCGCCGGTTGGCGTCGAGCGCCGATAGCGGCTCGTCCAGAAGAAGGATCTCGGGCTGCAGCGCCAGCGCCCGCGCGATCGCCACGCGCTGGCGCTGGCCCCCCGAAAGCTGGTGGATCGACCGCTCTGCCAGATCGGCGATGCCGAGGCGGTCCAGCCATTCCAGCGCGCGCTTGCGGCGGTCCCTGGTCACCAGGCGGCGCTTCTGCTTGAGGCCGAATTCGACATTTTCACGGACCGACAGGAACGGGAAGAGGGCATAGCTTTGCCAGACCATCGGCATGTCGCGGTCCCAGGGCGGCGTGGCGGTGATGTCGTCGGCGCCCCACATCAGCATCCGGCCTGCGCTGGCATAATCCAGCCCTGCGATCAGCCGCAGCGTCGTGGTCTTGCCGCAGCCCGACGGACCCATCAGCGCGATGAACTCGCCCTTCTGGATTGAAAGATCCGTAGGGTGCAGCGCGACCGTGTCTCCGAAGGACTTGGTAATCTTGTCCAGAACGAGGATGGGGTTGGGCGCGACCATCAATCGGTCTCCTTGTCGGATTTGAGGCTCGTGAGAACCTGTGCCACCAACACCAGCGCTATCGTAATGACGAAGACGATGGAGCCGATGGCGTTGATGCGCGGACTGACCTGCCCCTGCAGCATCGCGAGGATGCGCACCGGCAGCGTTTCGTTCAGGCCCGAGACGAACCATGCGATCATGAATTCGTCGAAGGACACAGCGGCCGTGATCGCCAGCGCTGAGAAGATCGCAGGCCTGCAGAATGGCAGCACAACGCTGCGCATGGTGGCCCAGCGGGTTGCGCCGAGGTTCCAGGCCGCGCCTTCGAGATCAGGACTCATTTCCGCAAGGCGCATCCGGATCAGCGCCATG
>NZ_JAWLDS010000149.1:0-5049 GCF_041686535.1 Aquicoccus sp.
AGATTCATCTGGAATTGGTCCCGATGGCGAAGGCAGCATCAGCTCTCTGCCGCCATCGCACATCGGAGAAATCGGCACAATGTGCAACTGTAGTACTATGTCGAAAAAACCGTTCGGGTCAGATCGACTTGCCTGGTGCAATACGACAGGTGAGGAGGATCAGAAAACAGCGTGGGGCGCTGTTTTCCCGACGAACGCTACAGCGTGCCGTCCGAACACGCGGGGCACCATGTCTCGTTGCGCGCCTATGCCGATCGGATTGTCGTGGTCGCGGACAATGAGATCATCGCCGATCGCAAACGCCGTTTCACGCGCAATATCAGCTACTTCGAACCCTGGCACTATGTGCCCCTGCCGGGTCGCAAGCCCGGTGCCCTGCGCGACGGTGCCCCCTTCGTGGATTGGGAACTGCCCAAGGCGATGGAGCAGACCAAGGATCACTACGTACGCGGTAAAGGCGGCGATCCTTTCTTTCGGACTCCGCGAAAGACCGAAGACATGCCGGTCGATCTGGCTCGTGGAGGCCGGCCCTGCATCCGGTCAACTGTTGAGCAGCGAGATCGCCTGGCGCATCCGCGTCCTCTGCAGCAGGAAGGTGAGGGCCCATGTCAGAGGCAAGGCCACGCAGGCCAGACCGAACATCTCCCAATTGCCGAACACCCGATCGCAATAGGCCAGCGCCACCCAGGCGCCGGCGGACGTCGCCGCCGGGATGGCCATCGCCCGTAACACGGCCCGTCGGGAAACCGGGGCGACACGCTGTGCAAAGGCGATATAGCGTGGCAGGTAGACGAGTGAGAAAACCGAGATCACGAGCGCAATCGCCTCGAGGCCGAAGGGCACGGCCAGGGCAATGGCCAGAGTGCGCAGGATCGTCCGCTCGACGGTCATCCACAATCGCAGGCGCGTCCGGTCGAGCGCCTGCAGAAGGATCCCGACGTTTGACGGGGCGATTTCCATCATGATTCCAGGTGCCGCCAGAACGAAGATCATGGCCGCAGGGGCCCATGTTTCCGACAGAAGCAGGGGAAAGAGGCTGCTCGCGCTTCCGGCCAGAACAGCTATCGGCGGGAATGTAGCCACCGAAATCATAAGACAGCTTGCCACATAGATATCGGCGAGTTTCCGGCCGTCGTCCTGAACGTTCGTCATCTTGACAAACACGACCCGCGCAATCGGACCCGCGACGGCGGGTCTCGGAAGGTTCAGGAACCTTTGTGCCATTGAGAACAGACCCAGGGGGACGGTGCCAATAAAGGCGCCGATGAGCAGTACCGGTGCCTGCCGCTGTGCGGTGGAGATCAGCGAAACACCGACATTGTCGGTTGCGAACCGGGTATGTCCGCCAAGCGGCACGAGGTTGCGTGGCAGGCCAGGCCGGAATCGGCTTTGGACGATCGCCCAGACCGCCTGGCTCGCTGTGAGACCAATCTGCTGCGCGACCAGTGCCCAGACCCCGGCCCCGGCGACTGTCAGGGCAAGAAGTGCGACCAACCCGACAATGCCGGCCACGGTACGAATGACGGCGAGTTTCGGAAACTGCGCGTCCTTTTCCATCCGGGCCACGGAGACGGCGGAGAGCGAATTGAGAAGCGGCAGGACGGAAAGGGCCGACAACAGCCATAGAAGCTGTGGGCGGTCGAACAGGTTTGCCCAGATCGGCGCCAGGGCCAGGATAACAAGCGTCAGGGTCAGGCCGACACAGGTCAGCAACCAGAAGACACTGTTCCATTCCGCCGGATCGTATTGCGGTTGCCTGATCAGCGACCGCCCCATTCCCGCATCGCTCAGAACATGAGCGAAGACGACGACGCTCATCGCCAGCGCCATGTCGCCGAATTCCACCGGATCGAGAAACCTGGCGACCACGGGCAGGACAAGAACCTGCGACAGAGAGAGAAAGATGCGAGAGGCGCTCAGCGACCCCGCGTTGACGAGAAAGGTCTTGGCCATCGTGATGTCTCGCTGCGAACGCACCGCGCCTTGTATCTGCCCCGCGCCCGCGCGCGCCCAAGCCCTGAACCTGCGCTGCCCCGATCGACAACGTCAAGCACAAAGAGCGCAGCAAAAACTCCGCTCTTGCCGCAGGGGCGCGCCGCCACCCTTGGCGATCACCGCACACGCCTCGTGAAGACGCTACCGGGCATGCACATCATACCAGTCGTGCGATTTCGGCAGGAGCTTTCTCGACAGGCTCGTCAGCCCTACGTCAATGGAAGGGTTGCGCTTGAGCTTCATCAGGCCCCGTAATGCCTGATGTTGTGTCCGGATCGCCGCGAGCTGCTTTCGAACGGCCTCTGCTTTTCCCGCTTTCCTCGTTGCAGACATGGAATTGCAGTTTTCCCGGCTCTTCGGCAAGCGCCACATTCATGACCTGAAGCTGTCCGGACTCGAAAAACGCGGTGTGACGTTGGCGTACGGTCGTGACGGATGCCGGCTTCGCTTCGATGGAAAGAACCCGAAAGCCCTGAGCGCAATAGAATGCGGCATCCGCACCGTGGTTCATTCCGACATCGTAAATCAGATCGTCGTGATCCTGGAATCCGTTCATGGATCATTCCTCCAATATGCTTGAGTATTTCTTGTCCGGATGTTCCAAATGGGTAGTATATTGATAAGTGGTGTCTGAACTCGCGTCCACCCGCTTCTTCGTGACTGGTGTCGTTTGTTCACCAAGTGGCGTTTTTTTCATCTCCGGGGTGATCCTTGCACATGGCCACGCGCTTTTCCACTGACACGTAGCGACGTGAAACGGCCCGCGCGTCACTCTGTCCGAAAGCGTCACATGGGCGTTTGCTTTTTTCATGGTTTTACCATCCTTGAGAAGCACAAGGGCACGGACCCGAGCCCGTCTCGCAGGCTCACCGAGCCCGAAAACGGGTATGTGTGTCCGTTCAATAAGGCACGATACCCTTGAATGACCATGTGAACGTCGTTTTTTGCAGGTTTCCCTCATCCCGAAGAAAGCCCGGCATGATATCCCGGCTCAGCCTCTCGAAGGCTGATCCTCCGCGCTACGGAATGCGTCCAGCCGGGATGCGGAATGGACCGGCCCCGGATTTTTCAAAACGAAGCGCTTCCTCGTGACGGACACGAGACGGTATGCTGTCGGGAATCGGGTGAAGACGGCCGGGTCGATCGGAAGGGATAATGTCGTGACAGATCAACATTTGGGGCGGTTTGCGCGCCGCGCCGGATATTTGTGGCCGCCTTGTCCGGTCCGGCGGGAAAACCGGACATGAGAATCCTGGTTCTGGCCCCTCAGCCGTTCTTCGTGCCCCGCGGCACGCCGATCGCGGTGCGGGCCCTTCTGGAGGTGCTTTGTTCGGACGGACACGAATGTGACGCCGTGGTGTTCGCCGAGGGCACCGATCCCGGGATCGCAGGCTGCCGGCTGTTCCGCGTTCCGGCATTTCCGGGAACCCGGAACATGCCGCCCGGCTTTTCGCTCAAGAAGGTCGTGGCTGATATCGGGCTGGCATGGATCGCTGCGGGCCGGATGCGCCGAGGCTCCTACGATCTGGTGATCGCAGTGGAAGAGGCGGCCTTCATCGCCATGATGCTGCGTCCGGTCTTCAAGGTGCCCTATATCTATGACATGGACAGCTCGATCCCCGAGCAGATGGACGACAAGTTCGGTCTGCCCGGATGGCTGCGGCGATGGCTCGAAACGGTGGAGGGCCGCGCGGCGCGCAAGAGCATCGGCGCACTGACCTGCTGTCGCGCGCTTCAGTCGACGGTAGAGGGCTATGCACCCGGTCTGCCCGTCCAGACGATCGAGGACGTGACGCTGATCGAGGCGCCCGGCACACCGCCTGCCGATTGCAGCTTCGACGAACCGGTCGTCATGTATATCGGCAATCTCGAAAGCTATCAGGGCGTGGACCTTCTGATCCGCGGTTTTGCGCGTGTCGCTGACGGAGGCCACCGCGCACGGCTGGTCATCATCGGCGGCACGGAGGCGCATGTCGCGGCCCACGCTCAGCTCGCGCAGGACCTTGGCGTGGGCGACAGCGTCAGCTTGCTGGGTCCCCGCCCCGTTGAGCGGATCGCAGACTACCTTGGCGCAGCGACCATCGTCGCCTCACCCCGCACACAAGGCCGGAACACGCCGATGAAGGTCTATTCCTATCTCGACAGCGGCAGCCCCCTGATCGCGACCCGGCTTCCGACCCACACTCAGGTGATCGACAACGAGATCGCGATGCTGGTCGATCCAACCGCAGAGGACATGGCGCGGGGCCTCGCCGAGCTTCTGGATGCTCCCGATCTGCGCGCAAGGCTTGCCGCCGCCGCCAGACGGCGGGTCGCAGCGGAGTTCAGCCCCACTGCCTACAGGCGCAAGCTGACCGGCTTTCTGGAGAGGCATGTGCTGCCGCAACTCGGCTAGAGCATGTTGCTCAAAACCGGAAACCGGTTTCGAGCTTCTCGACCATGCGAAATCATAGGGTGAAGGGCATGTCGGGTGAATGCGAATGAACGCGACGCACCCTGGTGCTGCCCACCCGACAAAGGAGTAAGGCTGCGGCGAGGGCCGTCTGACGTCTGCTACGATCCGATGATAAGTCCGACGTTATGTCAGATTTCATTCACCGCCCTCAAATCGAAGTACTCACCGCGGCCGATGGCGTTCGCCGTCGGCGATGGTCGGAAGAGGATAAGCTCCGGATCGTCGAGGAAAGTTTTGTCGGTCACCGGCAAGTGACAGCCACGGCGCGGCGGCATGGCATTTGCCGATCGCTGTTGACGATCTGGCGTCGGCAGTATCGGAACGGTGAGCTTGGTGCGTCCCGCCCGGTGTCCTTTTCCCCATCCTTCACACCGGTGACCGTGACGACGGATGCCCCGGCCTCTCGGTCTGGGCCGGTTGATCCCCCTGATCGCACGCGGACCTCTCATACCAAGCCGCGTGAAGGCTGACTCACACGGGGGATTTCCAAGGCGGTGAAGATCTTCCGTAGCAGGGCGGTCGGCGTCAAGAGGAATTTTTGCGATAAGAAATGCCCCGTCTAAGTGTGTCGCAGCGGGGTAAAATTAGTCCGATTGAGC
>NZ_JAWLDS010000150.1:0-4996 GCF_041686535.1 Aquicoccus sp.
CACGTACCAGTAATCGTGGAAGGGCCTGTAGCTCAATTGGTCAGAGCAGAGCGCTCATAACGCTTTGGTTGGGGGTTCGAGTCCCTCCGGGCCTACCAATCCCCATTCTATTTACCTTTTTTTTCAGTGGCTTGGCGGGATTTTGTGGTGAACCTATCGGGCAGGTTCACCACGGTCTGTTCCCTGTTTGGCCGTGTGATCAGCCTTCCCATGGCAGAGTCTGCCAGCCCTTCGCGGGTCGCGGTCTCGGTGTATCGTTGCACCTCGGCCAGCGTCTTATGCCCGGTCACGGCCATGATCTCGTGCGCAGACGCGCCAGCCTCGGCCAGACGCCGCGCGCATGCCTTGCGAAGGCCATGCGAGGAACAAATAGAAAGCCCCGCCTTGTCGCACCAGTCGCGCATCGCGTTGCCCAGCCCGTCGGGGGATCGAGGCTTGCCGTAGGCGGTCGCCAGATACGGCCGATCGCTCGGCAGATCCGCCAGCACCTCGGCCAGATCGGGGTGCACCGGAATGCTCACCAGCTGGCCGTTGCTGCGGATGGTCTTTTGCCGCCGATACTCGATCCGATCGCCCTTCATGTTCCAAGGGCCAATCGCCACCGCGTCCACACGCGCGGCGCCGGTGTAGAGCATCAGCGTCACGGCCCGGTGCGCCAGCGTCCCTTGCGGATGCACCTCGAAGAATCGCGCGATCTCGCCTTCATCCCATGCGTGAAAGCCTGAGCCGTCGAGGCGGTAAGGCTTGATCTGTCGCGCATGGTTTACGGTGATCCATTCCAGCGCGATCGCGTGATCCAGAAGCTGCGCCAGCCGCTTGCGCAGGTTGTTCGCCGCCGCCGGAGTGTCGGCCTTCTCGGCCAGGATCGCCATGACGTGCTTACGCCCCAGCCCCGATATGGGCTTGTCGCCATGCTTCGCGCGCAGCTTCTCGATCGGCCCGCGATAGGTTCGCTTGGTGCTTTCACCGATGCCGCGCCACTCGGGGGATTTGTAATAGCTGGCCACCAGATCGGACAGAGAACCGGGGATCGTTCGATCCGCACCGGCCCCGGCCTTGCGACGGCCCAAAAACTCGGCCTCAGCCCCGGCATAGCGGCGCTTGAACTCGTCGCTGCCAAAATCCGTTCCCAGCTCGCGGGAAAATCCCTTGTGGCGATACCGCCACCGCTTGCGGCCGTGCCGGTCGGTGTAGCTCTTCGCGTAGGGAAAACGGCTGCGCTTCACCTCAGCACCTCATCCCATTCGTTCGGCTTGACCTGCCCGCCAGCGCCCTCCAAGTGAATGATCACCCTGCCTTTCACATGATCAACCTCGATCCGCCCGACCGCAAAACCGGCCTTAACCGCACCCTTCACGGCGCGAGTAATATCAGCCTGCTTGACGGTGGACGGGCGGTTCATTCGACCACCTCGTCCATGAGGGCGCGAACTTTTTCCATGATGTCATCGACAATGAGCCCCGAACCCAGAACGACATGGGAAAGACTAAGCATCGGGTGTGTACCCTCTACACGCCCCGCATCCTCACCGGAAAAGAAAAGGCGATCTTCGTCCCAGTACGCGTTAAAGGTTAACACCTCTTCGTTCTGGACCAATGCCACCGAAACGAACCTATCGATCGGCACAGGCAGCGCAGAAAATCCGTCATACTCATCAGATGAACGGTGCTTTTCTTCCGCCTGGATAAAAGTCTCGACAAGCCTGACAGGTTGCTCCGCCAGCTTGGCAGCAGCCAAAGGGGAGATTCCTATCTTGCTTACAAGGTCGACCATCGCAGAGACACGCATCGCGTCCGCGGGAGAAAAAGCCAAGCGTCCCAGGCGGTGCTTATGCCCGATTTCCAAGGTGCCGCGTTTGATCCAATTCCGGAAAGCGAACTTGTCTACGCCAGTTGCCTTGATGACCTCATCAGAGGTCAGCGCACGCTCGTGCAAAAACTCCTGTAGCTCTGATGGGGTCATGTTGAACATGGCGTAGACGTTCCTCTGAATCCTTAACGGATAGTCAGGCGACTACACCAACGTCGCGCGGTCATGTCAAGGTTTTTCAGCGGCGCACCGGCTCATCCATCTGCTCGAGATGTGCGCCGGGGTCATCGCGCGGTCGGTCGTGGCGTAGACGCTCGGCCCCGCGACATTGCCGGTCTCGGTCGCCTGCCATCCTGCCGTGACGCTCGAAGTCACAACGGGCCATTCCGCCGCGCCCTGGTCGATCGTGATCATCTGCCCGCCCATGGCCGACGCCATGCTATCCGGGAAAAGCCGATCGATGATCGGGCGGGTGCTGATCGGATCGGGGGTGCCAGTGGCCACCGTCTCGCCCGCGCGTTGCTCCAGCGCCTGCCACGGGATCGGGACGCCACGGAAACCGCCCGCGCTGCGCAGCTCCTGCACGATCTCGGCCGTCTGCCCGTCGATCTGCCGTCCCTCATCGAGGTGCAGAGCGACCTGGCGCATCTCGAAACCGGCCATCATCTCGGACCATTCACGGCTCGAACGCGTCTCCAGTTCGGCCCCGGCTTCACGGCGCTCTTCATCCTCGGCGATCAGGGCGGCGCGATAGCGGGTTTCGTTGGCGCGATACTCGGCGTCGAGATCGCTCATGGACCGAGTTTCATCCTCGGTCGGGGTTTCATTGCCGACCAGCTCGGCCAGTTGCTGGCGGATTTCGGATTGCCGCCGCTGGATTCTCACGGAATTGAGCATGGTTATTCCTTTCTGCTCACAGGTTTATTGCCGGGACGCTCAAGCGCCTCGACAGCTTTCGACCAGTCGAGCCGGTCCTTTCGGGGCGGGGGATGCCCGCACTCGATTCGCGTCTTTTTCGTGTGGCAACCGGGGCAGAGCGTTTGCAGGTTGCCGGGATCAAAACCCAGCTCGGGCGCGATGCGGACCGATTTGATGTGATCCACCTCAAGCCGCCCGCGTGTGCCGCACTGGACACAAGCCCCGCCGTCGCGCTCGATGATCTCCATGCGCAGCGCGCGCCAGCGCGCGGTGCTGGTGACCTTGCGGCTGTGCCGGTGGTGCTCTTTCCTCACGCCCATATCACCCGCGCCTTTTTCTGGGTCCGGCCAGCGATCCGCGCGCCCTCGGCCACGGCCAGCACTGTTGCAGCCGCCGCGTCGATCCGGCCCATCGAGCGGGCCTTGCCGATTTTGAGGTTGTTGGCCGGATCGCGCAGACAGACCGCATCCGCGAAGGCGCTGCGCAACAGCAGGGAAGGGCGCTCCTTTACATTTCCGTCGAAAGCGGCGCGGCGGAACCGATCACAATCTTCGCCGCCGTCACGAAATCCCATCCCGCGCCAGACCAGGGGCGCGCGGATGCCCGCCCGGTCGATGGCCTCGCCCAGCTCGGCCTGCTTCCATCGATCCATCGTCATGGCAAGGATCGGCTGATCCTCGACGTGGCGCAGCACCTCGATCAGCCAGGGCGACACCGGAACGGTCTTGTCACCCAGAACCGTCAGCTCTGCCCTGTCCTGCATCTCGACATAGCGCCCGGCCACGCCGTCCGCCTGGCCGCGATCGATCAGCGACGGTTGACTTGGGAACGTGGCAACGGCTTCCAGCCGCCCGGTCTTGGGCCAGTAGAACGCCGCGGCGGTCATGCTGGCCGATCCGCCCAGATCGATGCCGATCACAACGCCGCCTTCGCGCGGTGGCAGATCGGCGGTTTCGCAGGCTTGCCATTCATCGGGCGTAAGCAGGTTGTCGCGGTTTTCGCCGCTCACACGTTCGTTGCGATTGTAAAGCCGGAAGCTTGTGAGGCTCGAGGGGCCGGGCCAGCCGGTCCTCGAGCCAGGCCAGATGGTCCTGATGGGCCCGGACCGTCTCGTGCGGTTGGATCTTCCGGTATACGGCCCCGGCGTTCCGGATGTAGCGGTAGTCGTTCATCTTCTCACGAGCGACGACCTGCGCGTCCTTGGCGTCGCCGGCCAGGTCGAAGTCAGTCCAGAGAGAGCAGCACAGGAACCGCACCCCGGCGACCGCGACCTCGGCCTTCTGTCCGAGGTGCGCCCCCTCCTCATCGGCGATCCCGGCCAGCCGGTGGTCCCGGTCAAGCTGGAAATCGTAATAACCGTGGTTCCCGGGAATGATGTGAATCCGGCCGGGGTCGATATGCCGTGCCAGGTGCCGGATCGCGTATTTCCACCGGACCCGGGGCTTGTCGGTCAGGTCCCCGGCGATCAACAAGGCCCCCAGCCCAACCCGGTCCCCGGGCGTGAGGTGCGCGAACGGGTCCCGCCCGGCCTCGGTCTACCGATCGAAATGGACGTCCGCGATGATCAGGGCTTTCATGCGGCGCTCCACGGGTTATCTCGCTCGCCGAAATTCGAGGTAAAGAGACAGCAGGGCCATGATGGTGCGCGCACCGACCGGGCTCTGGCTGTGTACCGTGAACGCGACCCCCCCGGCAGCCCGGCGGCGTAAGCGAGGCCCAGGAGCAGGCCTAAAACACCGATCGTCCGGCGCCGTATCCTAAAGCGGTTCTGTCAAAACAAGAACGACGGGGACAAGCCTTTCACACTTCTTCTGCCGAGGCATATTCGGGTTCGGCGGGACGCAATGTCCGATCGCCCGGAAGCCGCCAATTCGATGGTGAAGGCCCTGCGTCAACTCTATAAGTTCGCCCTTCTTTATGATCATCACGACGACAACCCGGCGGAGAAGGTCGAATATCTGAAGGGGAACCCGGACGGCTTTCATGCTTGGTCGTTGGACGAAATCGCCCGCTTCGAACAAGTTCATCCGGTCGAAACCCAGGCGAGGCTTGCCTTAGCCCTGGCGATCTACACCGGACAGCGACGTTCGGACCTGGTTCTGTTCGGTCGTCAGCATGTCAGAAACGGATGGCTTGTCTTCACACAACATAAGGGACGCAACAGGAAACCGGTTAGGATGGAGATCCCTATCATCCCCGAGTTGCAGCGTATCATTGATCAGACGCCAACCGGGGATCTTACTTTCCTCGTTACAGCCTTCAATCGCCC
>NZ_JAWLDS010000151.1:0-4885 GCF_041686535.1 Aquicoccus sp.
ACCTATCTGATCACCAGCCTCGATGCGCCGCCCCCCGCAACGCTTCTGCGCCTCAACCGCGCGCATTGGCACATCGAGACCATGCACCGCGACAAGGATGTCTGCCTTGGCGAGGATGGCTACACAAACCGCAAAGACCACGCCCCGAGAAATGTCTTCACGTTGGTCAGCGCCGCAAGAACATTGCTGAAACGCATCAACACCTCACCGACAAAAGCCGTCGAAATCATCCAGAATGATCGAAATCACGCCCTCAGAATACTGATGACTGGCTCCAGGCCAGCCGTTCTCTGAATCGCCCTGGCGAAGCGCAACTATCGGTTTTCAGAAGGTCTGAGGCGTGGCATAGTTGGACTTTTATACAAGGATGTTCCAGCCTGGCCGGAACTTGTGCCCGATATGGCGGCAACGTGACCCGGAGCGTGATAAAGCCAGAGCAACCCCCCGACAATCCCATATGAGCAAGCCTGTCCGGACATCGCCCCGGCCCATGATCAGAAAAGACACCCCGATGAAATTCGTCACTCTTTCCGGAATATGGCCGACTCTGGAGCGCGCGGCCATGCGGCGTCTGTGGCGGACCGTCGCCCGCCGCGCGCAGGATCGCACGGCAGACCTGACCCGTCGGGACTGTCTGATACTGGCCCCCCATCCCGATGACGAGACCCTGGGATGCGGCGGGCTGGTCCTGCTCAAGCGCAAGGCGGGGATGCCGGTCCATGTCGCCGTGGTGACCGACGGGGCCGCGACCGGGGCTGCGGACGCCGCCCGCGGAATGTCGCGGGACGACATCGTGTCATTGCGGGCGCGCGAGACCGTCGCGGCCTGCAGCCTTCTTGGTGTCGCGTGGGACCATATCCGGTTTCTGGGCTTTCCGGATGGCGCGCTTGCCGCGCATGGCGCGGCGCTCGAGGCGGAGATCGCCGCACTCGTGGACGAGCTGTCGCCATCGGAAATCTTCGTATGTGCATCGGGTGACGGGCACCGCGATCACGTCGCACTGGCGCGGGCCGTGCACGGACTTCACGCGGAAGGACGGCTCGGCGGGGCCACGCTCTGGGAATATCCGGTCTGGTTCTGGGATTTCGGATCCTGGCGTCCCGAGCGGTCCAGCAACAAGGCGGGGTTCATCGCGGGCCTTCACAAGGCGGGTCGGGCGGCGCGCAGGCTGAAAGCGGTCACCGTGGATATCGGCGGCTTCGAGCAGCGCAAGCGCGAGGCGCTGGACTGTCATCGCTCGCAGATCGGAGCCCTGGGGACCGAGCCCGGCTGGAGCGGACTGCCGCCAAGTTTTCTCGAGCACTTCTTTCGCGACCGTGAACTGTTCTTCGAAATCGCCGGACCGCAAGACGAGGGGACGGCCGCGCCATGAGCGGAGCAGGGCTGATCACCGGCGACACTCCGCTCGGCCGCCATATGGCCGCACGCCTTGCAGACACGCTTGATGGCACCGACGATCCGCTGCGCAGCATTCTGTTGCTCGAGGATCCCGCGGCGACCCGGGGTCACGGTCCGGGCTTGCGCATGCTGAAACGGCTCGGCCGCCTGATCCCGGGCAGGCGCCAGCGATCCGGACTGCCGGCGCGTTACGAGCACGAGGCCCGGAAGGTCTTTCTGGACGGCGCCGGGCCGGTGCCGGGCTGGCCGAAGGGCTGCGAGATCCGCCGCATGCCCCGCGGGGATGTCAACACCCCAGAGACCGTCGCATGGCAGGCCGGCTTCGGGTTGCGGGTCATCGTGCTGATCGGTGCGCCGATCATCCGCGCACCAATGCTGTGGACGGCATCGCTTGGCGTCCTCAACCTTCACGGTTCGTTGTTGCCGCATTATCGCGGCACCCAGGTCGAATTCTGGCAGGTGCGCAACGGCGATCTCGACAAGGTCGGGCTGACAATTCATTATGTTGCGCCAGACGTCGATACCGGCGATATCGTCGCCCAGGTTCCGCAGGCGGCCGAGATCTCGGACGGGCCCTGGATCATCCGTGCGCGAAACCAGTTGAATGCCCTTGATGCGATGCCGAAAGCCGTCCGCGCCGTCCTTGCCGGCACTGCCGAACGGCGCAAACAGGATACGATCGCGGGGGACAGACCCTATCGCTTTGCAGACCTCACCCCGGAGGTGCGGGACGAAGTGATTGCCACCATGAACAGAAAGCCCGGCGCATGACAGGCGGCACGTCTCCATCAGGCGCTCTCCCGGTCGCTTCGGGGCTGCGCCGATGCCCTCACCGATAGCGGAGTATCCTGCAAACATGACATCAGGAACATGCACCGTGCGCATGCCGCAGGACGCCACCGGACCCGGCGCGGCCGCGCGTTCCGCGCCGGTCGGTGCCATCGGTATCGGGGCCCAGAAATGCGCGTCGTCCTGGATACACTCGGTCGCCGGATCCCACCCGGAGATCGGGGTCAGCGACCCCAAGGAGCTCGACTTCTTCAGCTACTATTTCGACCGCGGCTATCGCTGGTATGAAAGTCATTTTGGCCGCGACGACGCCCGATCGCTCCGGTTCGAGAATTCGCCGTCCTATTTTCACGATCCCCGGGCACCGGGACGCGCCCGCGCCTACAATCCCGACCTGAAGATCGTGCTTCTGCTGCGTGATCCGGTGCGGCGGGCCTTCTCCAACCATCTGCACGAGATCATCAAGGGACATGTCGATCCGGTCCCCTTCGAGGACGGGCTGGCCAACAACCCCGCCTATATCGAACAGGGGCTCTACGCCACGCATCTTGCCAGATGGCGCGATGCGTTCGATCCGGACCTGATCCTCGTTCTCTTCGCCGAAGAGATCGCGGCCGATCCCCGGGCGGCGGCGAGGACGCTTTTCGGATTTCTTAGCGTCGACGAGAATTTCGACAGCGCGATCCTTCACGAGCGCCGCAACGAAAGCGACCGGGCCCGGCTGCCCGCCCTGCGCAGCGGCCTGAGGGCGGGCGGTGACTGGATGCGCCGGCACAGCCTCGAACCCATGCTCGCACGGATCAAGGCGACGCCACCCGTGGCACGGATTCTCAGGGCCAACAGCATCGAGATGCGCGACGAGATCCCCCCCATGCGCCCCGAAACGGCAGACCGTCTGCACGGGATCTTTGCCGATGAAATGACGCGATTGCGCGCGATGCTCGGCCGCGATCGGCTGCCCTGGGAAACGGGACAGGGCGGATGACCGCACCGCCCGACCATCCCGTGCCCGGGTCCGACAGGCCGCACAAGCTTGTGGTCTTCGGGTTCGACGCGGCAGAGGCGGCCCAACGGCGCCGTATCCGTGCCTATATGGAATGCGGGTTCGAGGTCAGCGGATTCACGATGCGCCGCGCCAACATGACCCATGACGCAGAGCCGTTCTGGCCCAATGTCGATCTGGGCCAGACGCGCAACGCGGCCATGGCTCAGCGTATCTGGCGGATCCTCGCGGCGCTGCCGATCCTGTGGCGGCATCACGGGCGGTTGGCCGGCGCACGGACGATCGTCGCACGCAATCTCGACATGCTGATCATCGCCGCGGCGGCCAGGCGCATGATGCGGCCACGGCCGCGGCTGGTCTACGAGGTCCTCGACATTCACGACATCATGACCGATGGCGGGCCCGGGGGGCGTCTTGCACGCAGGGTCGAGCGGTCCCTTCTGAAGCGCACCGATGCGATCATCGTCTCTTCCCCTGCCTTCGAGCGTGAGTATTTCGGACCGGTGCAGGCGTGGACTGGAGACGTGAAACTGTTGGAAAACAAGCTCTGGATCGGTGAGGGGGTGGGGCCAGACCGCCCGGCCCCGGATGACGCCCGGACGCCCGGACGACCATTCGTCCTGGGTTGGGTCGGCACCCTGCGCTGTCCAAAAAGCCTCGATATTCTTCTCGAGATGACCGACCGCCTCGGCTCTGGGGTCGAACTGCGACTGCACGGAATCGTTCACCACCACATGCTGCCCGACTTCGAACAGGTTGTCGCGGCCCGGGCGAACGTGACCTGTCACGGACCCTACGACTACCCTGACGGGCTGGAGCAAATCTATCGCGGCTGCGATGCCGTCTGGGTGCAGGACCTCTGGCAATGGGGCACGAACTCCACATGGCTGCTGCCCAACCGGATCTACGAAGCCGGATATTTCGGCTGCCCGTCGATCGCCGTCGCGGGAACCGAGACCGGCCGACGTGTGGCCCGGGGGCTGGGCTGGACCGTGCCGGAGCCGACGGCGGACGCGCTCGTCTCCCTGCTGCGCAGCTTGTCGCCCGAAGAGATCGTCGCGCGCCGCCGCGCACTGCTCGCGATGCCGGAGAACAGCTTTCGCCAATCGCCTGAGGAAATCACGTCGGCTCTTCTGCCGTGACCCCCGGAGGGCCACCCGGAGGGATCAGGCCGGCATCCCCACCTGAGGCCCCGGCATCGATCGCGGCGGCGGGCAGATCGCGTGACAGCGTGTCGCAGCTGCCCGACCGCGTGTTCGGGGTCTGCCAGCGAATGGCGAGGATCGCGCCCCTCTCGCGCAGGCTCAGCCCTGTCCCGTTTTCGGTCAGATACGGGAGCAGCCGATCTTCCCAGCCCTGAGACCGCCACCAGTGCGGCGAGGTGACAAGAAGCCCGTCGGGCACGCAGTGAAGAATGCGCAGGATGTTGTCGGCGTCGCCCACGACCGGCCGCCCGGTGCGCGGATCGACACCGAAATCCTCCGGCGGGTCGAGTTCGGTCACCCTGCTTTGGCTGAACAGGACATCGTAGGATCCGATATGCGCGACATGGTGCAATTCCCGCGTGGTTGCGACGAAGGGCACGGCGCTCCAGTCTTCGACCACCGCCGCGCCGTCGCTCCAGTCGCCGCGGGCCGGCAACCCCTCGCCGCCGGCCAATTCCAGCGCTCTCGGAGTAAAATCCGTCGCCGCCAC
>NZ_JAWLDS010000152.1:0-4749 GCF_041686535.1 Aquicoccus sp.
TTGAACCAGCGTCTTCAACGGGAAGTTGCCGAACGCCAGAAGATGCAGGGCAAGCTGGAGGTCGCCGAGCAGACCCTCGAACAAAGCTCCAAGCTGGCGGTTCTGGGCGAGATGTCGGCGGCCGTTTCACACGAGTTGAACCAGCCGCTTGCGGCCATGAAGACCTATCTGGCGGGGGCCGCGTTACTGCTGCGGCGCAACCGACCGGACGAAGCGCTTTCGTCGTTTCAGCGGATCGACGACCTGATCGAGCGAATGGGAGCGATCACGCAGCAGTTGAAAAGCTATGCGCGCAAGGCCGGCGATGCGCTGGCCCCCGTTGATATGGGCGACGCGGTGGTTTCGGCACTTTCGATGATGGAGCCGCAACTCAAACGCAACAAGGTGCGGCTCACGCGCACAATGCCCGACAGGCCGGTCATGGTGATGGGCGACCGGTTGCGCATCGAACAGGTTATCATCAACCTATTGCGCAACGCACTGGATGCGACCCAGGGCGTGGATGCGCCCGAGATCGACATCCTGTTGGCGGCGGGGGAAACGGTCACGCTCACCGTGCGCGATAACGGCCACGGAATCGAGGATCTCGATTCCCTCTTCGAGCCGTTTTATACCACCAAGCAACCAGGCGAGGGGGTCGGGCTGGGCCTTGCGATTTCCTCGGGAATCGTGAACGACCTCGGCGGGCGCCTGACGGCTCGCAATGCAGATGGCGGGGGGGCTGTATTCGAGATGCGGCTACCTATCTTTGAAGAGGACAAGATTCGCGCGGCCCGATAAGGCGAGTGAATCGTATGGCATCAGGGGAAGAGTGTGATGGCCAAGGCAATGAAAATCGCAATCATCGACGACGAGCAGGACATGCGCCAGTCGATCAGCCAATGGCTTGCGCTGTCAGGCTATGACACCGAGACATTCGCGAGCGCCGAGGATGCCTTGAAGAAGCTGGGACCGGATTATCCGGGGATCGTGATCTCCGATATCAAGATGCCAGGCATGGACGGAATGCAGTTTCTCAAGAAGCTCATGGGCCAGGACAGTGCCTTGCCGGTGATCATGATCACCGGTCATGGCGATGTGCCCATGGCGGTCGAGGCGATGCGGGTAGGCGCTTTCGATTTTCTGGAAAAACCATTCAACCCCGACCGGATGAGCGAACTGGCCAAGAAAGCCGCGCATGCCCGCCGCCTGGTGCTGGACAACCGCGCGCTTCGTCGCGAACTCAGCGATGGCGGGCAGTTGATGAAAAAGCTCATTGGCGTGAGCCCGGCGATGGAGCGGTTGCGAGAAGATATTCTCGATCTCGGGCAGGCCGACGGTCATGTTCTCATCGACGGGGAAACCGGCACCGGGAAAACGCTGGTGGCCCATGCGCTTCATGCGGTCGGGATGCGGGCCGGAAAGAAATTCGTATTGGTGAGTTGCGCGGCGCTTGAAGAGGACGCGTTGTCAAAGCGGCTCTTCGGACCGATGATGCCCGAGGACAGCCAGCTTCCAGCGGTCGAGGAGGCCCGCGGTGGCACGCTGGTGCTCGAAGACATAGAGACCCTGCCGGATGCGGTGCAAAGCAAGCTTCTGAGCTTTGTCAATGCAGAGGGCACGCCGCCCGAAACCCGGATCATTGCCATTTCCAACCTTCAGGAGCAAGGCAAGACCTGCGAGGATGTTTTGCGCCCGGATCTGTTCTACCGGCTGGCGTCGTTGCGCATCACCGTGCCGCCATTGCGCCAGCGCGGCGAGGATATACTGGCACTCTTTACCCGGCTTTCCGAGCAGTTCGCCGATGACTATGGCTGTGACGCGCCCAAGGTCAGCGCGCAGGAGGCGGCGCAACTCTTGCAGGCGCCCTGGCCGGGCAACGTGCGCCAGTTGATCAACGTCGCCGAGCGCGCGGTGCTCCAATCGCGTCGCGGGCAGGGGTCGATCACCTCGCTTCTGATGAGTGATCACGAGGACATGCAGCCGGTGATGACCACCGAGGGAAAGCCGCTCAAGGAATATGTCGAAGCCTTCGAGCGGATGCTGATCGATAACACGATGCGCCGTCACAAGGGCAATATTTCGAACGTCATGGAAGAGCTGTGCCTGCCGCGACGCACGCTTAACGAGAAAATGGCGAAATACGGCCTGCAGCGATCCGATTACCTTTGAAGCGTGGCGTGGGGTTGAATGCGGGCCGCGCGGCCCCTTGCCAAAATGGCAATGTGCGAATTTCAGCATTGTAATCGCCCCACCCATGCCCTTATGTAGGAATATGGCACAGGCGCGTTTGCCGTGTGCCGCGAGAGTTTCACTGTCAGGACAAGGTGTAGGTTTCAAAACCGGCATGTCCGGACAGGATGAATGGGTTCCGCCTGGAGCCTCATGAAAGGTCCGCCACCCCCGATGGGGTGCTCCGGACGAATGAACGGGCTGCTGAACCGCATGGCGGGCGCGGCCGGAGAAGAACCGCGATGAAGCGCGCGCGACCATTGAGTGTGAGAGCAGGGGGCCTTGATGCCCGCGCCTGCCGCGCGGCGTTCATTGCCAGAAACAGACATGATTCAAGACCGATCGCGCCCCCAGGGGGCATGGCGGTCCTATTGTCATGCAAATGGATCACATGGCCAAGAAAATGCTTATCGATGCCACCCACGCGGAGGAAACCCGCGTCGTGGTGGTGGACGGAAACAAGGTCGAGGAATTCGACTTCGAGTCTGAAAACAAACGCCAGCTAGCCGGAAATATCTACCTGGCCAAGGTTACGAGGGTCGAACCGTCTCTTCAGGCGGCCTTTGTCGATTACGGCGGCAACCGACACGGCTTTCTCGCCTTTTCGGAAATTCATCCCGACTACTATCAGATCCCGGTCGCCGACCGCGAACGGCTGATGGAGGAAGAGCGTGCCTATGTCGAGGCGCTGAAGGCCCGCGAAGACGAGGAAGAGAAAAAGCCCTCGCGATCGCGAAGCCGCCGATCGTCGTCGAAAAAATCCAGCGCCGAGGTGGTCAAGTCCGACGATGCAGTCGCATCCACGGATGCAAAAGACGAGGGCAG
The DNA here is from genome assembly GCF_041686535.1 of Aquicoccus sp. Lineage (NCBI taxonomy): Bacteria > Pseudomonadati > Pseudomonadota > Alphaproteobacteria > Rhodobacterales > Paracoccaceae > Aquicoccus > Aquicoccus sp. Next base: position 3,037 of record NZ_JAWLDS010000152.1, read on the forward strand.
CGCGCGCGATATTTCCGGGATGGAGACCATCGACCTCGAAGGCGATGAGGTGCCCGAAGGCACTTCTCCGATGGATCTGGTTGGTGAAACCCCGGTTGAAGAACCGGACGAGACCACGAACGGCGATTCAGACAATGGTGCGGGACATGATGAGGCACAGGGTTCCGATGCCGCCGCCAAGGACGAGAGCATCGAATCTGTTGCCGATGACGACGACAGCGATGATATCCGCCCGCCCCGCAAGCCACGCGCACGCCGTTACAAGATCCAGGAAGTGATCAAGGTGCGCCAGATCCTTCTGGTGCAGGTCGTCAAGGAAGAGCGTGGTAACAAGGGTGCGGCGCTGACCACCTACCTGTCGCTTGCGGGTCGTTATTGCGTGCTCATGCCCAACACAGCGCGGGGCGGTGGCATCAGCCGCAAGATCACCAACGCGCCCGACCGCAAGAAGCTCAAGGAAATCGCGAACGAGATCGACGTGCCGCAGGGCGCGGGGCTGATCATCCGCACGGCAGGGGCCAAACGCACCAAGAGCGAGATCAAGCGCGATTACGAGTATCTGCAACGGCTGTGGGAACAGATCCGCGAATTGACGCTCAAATCCATTGCGCCGGCGAAGATCTATGAAGAGGGCGACCTTATCAAGCGCTCGATCCGCGACCTTTACAATCGCGAGATCGACGAGGTCTTGGTCGAGGGTGAGCGCGGCTATCGCATCGCCAAGGACTTCATGAAGATGATCATGCCGTCCCACGCCAAGAACGTGAAGCATTACCACGAAGGGCTACCGCTCTTTGCGCGGTTCCAGGTCGAGAGCTACCTCAGCTCGATGTTCAATCCGAGCGTTCAGCTCAAGTCGGGCGGTTACATCGTGATCGGCGTCACCGAGGCGCTGGTGGCGATCGACGTCAACTCGGGCAGAGCGACCAAGGAAGGCTCGATCGAGGAAACTGCACTCAAGACCAATCTCGAAGCTGCGGACGAGGTGGCGCGCCAGTTGCGGCTGCGCGATCTGGCCGGGTTGATCGTGATCGATTTCATCGACATGGATGAGCGGCGCAACAACGCGGCGGTCGAAAAGCGGATCAAGGAAAAGCTCAAGACCGACCGTGCGCGCATCCAGGTGGGGCGCATTTCGGGTTTCGGCCTGATGGAAATGTCGCGTCAGCGTCTGCGCCCGGGCATGATCGAGGCAACGACACAACCTTGCCCGCATTGTCACGGCACAGGGCTCATCCGGTCTGATGACAGTCTTGCGTTGAGCATCCTTCGCCAGATCGAGGAAGAGGGCACCCGCGGACGCTCGCGCGAGGTTCTGGTGAAATGTCCGGTCGGGATCGCCAACTTCCTGATGAACCAGAAACGCGAGCATATCGCACAGATCGAGGCGCGATACACCCTGAGCGTGCGGGTCGAGGGTGACCCGATGTTGATCTCCCCTGATTTCAGCCTTGAAAAGTTCAAGACCGCCTCGCGCGTCGTGGCAGACCCCGGCATGCATGTCGTATCGGTCGACACATCGCTGATGGACGCCATCGACAGCGACAGCGACGTCGAGGCCGAGAGCGAAACGCAGCCGTCGCAAGCCGAGTCGGCGCAAAACGAGGGCGAGGAGGAAAAGCCCAAGAAGCGGCGCCGCCGTCGACGTCGGAGCCGCTCGTCCAAGTCGGGCAATGGGGCCGAGGCGAAAACCGAAGATCGCAATGCCGAGCC